>NZ_JBEAHW010000019.1:0-276208 GCF_040062085.1 Klebsiella sp. JN_Kp122 | reverse complement strand
GCGCTACGCTTAGCAGGGCTACAGTTCTGCGCCGTCCGGTAGCCCGGGTAAGGCGTCAGCCGCCACCCGGGAGTCCCTGCTTGCGCTACGCTTAGCAGGGCTACAGTTCTCCGCCGTCCGGTAGCCCGGGTAAGGCGTTAGCCGCTACCCGGGATAACTCCCCGCCCGCCATCTGTTTTTATTTAGTCATCAAATTACGTTACTCTTCCGGTTCAGGCTTAACAGGGAACGATAATGAGAAGAGTAAGATACTTTTTGTGGGCGCTGCTGGTGGTTATTCTGGCGGCGCTGGCTGGCGGCTACTATTGGCTGCATTCCGGTAACCCGAACGCGTTACGTCATATTGTCCTGCAGCAGTGCGTACCCAATCAGCAGCAACATCAAAACCCGTCGCCGTGCGCGGAAGTGAACCTGAAAGGCGGCTACGTGTTGTTTAAAGATCGCAACGGCCCGCTGCAATATCTGCTGATGCCGACCTACCGTATTAACGGTACCGAAAGTCCGCTGCTGTTGGATCCGTTAACGCCGAATTTCTTCTGGCAGGCCTGGCAGGGGCGCGAAATTATGAGCCAGCGCCGCGGCGCGCCAATTGATGATAACGCGGTATCGCTGGCGATTAACTCGCGCAGCGGGCGCACGCAAAACCACTTCCATATTCATATCTCCTGCCTGCGTCCCAATGTCCGCGCGCAGTTAGATAATGATGCGGCGACGATTAGCAGCCGCTGGCTACCCTTGCCGGGCGGTCTGCAGGGCCATCAATATCTGGCGCGTCGGGTAACGGAAACCGAGCTGGCTCAGCGCAGCCCGTTCCTGATGCTGGCGGAAGAGGTACCGGAAGCGCGTGAACATATGGGGCGTTATGCGTTAGCGATGGCGCGGCAAAGCGACGGCTCGCTGGTGCTGTTGGCGACAGAGCGTAATTTGCTGACTCTCAACCGTGCTTCGGCGGAAGAAATTCAGGATCATAGCTGCGCAATTCTTAACGCAAACCACTAGTTCTGGCGTTTACCTGTCTTTCCTGTCGTCGTATTCTTGCTGAAAAAAACGACAGGAGACAGGCATGTCGCTCTGGCTAACCCACCCGCTGTTCCTCCCTTCGCTGATCGTCGGCATCACCATTGTGCTCTGGGCGACTTCGCTGTTACCGGAATTTATCACCGCGCTGCTGTTCTTCGCGGCGGCGATGATGACCAAAATCGCTCCGCCGGAGGTGATCTTCGGCGGTTTTGCTTCCTCCGCGTTCTGGCTGGTGTTCAGCGGCTTTGTGTTGGGGATCGCCATCCGTAAAACCGGACTGGCGGATAGAGCGGCGCAGGCGCTATCGGCGCGGCTCACCGACTCCTGGCCGCGGATGGTCGGCAGCGTGGTATTACTGAGTTATGCGTTGGCGTTCGTGATGCCATCAAACATGGGGCGCATCGCGCTGTTGATGCCGATTGTGGCGGCGATGGCCCGGCGCGCGGGGATAGCCGACGGCACGCGTGGCTGGTACGGCCTGGCGCTGGCGGTGGGCTTTGGCACCTTCCAGCTATCTGCGACCATTTTGCCCGCTAACGTGCCGAATCTGGTGATGAGCGGGGCGGCGGAAGGCTCTTACGGGATCCATCTGAATTACGTTCCCTATTTACTGCTGCATACGCCGGTGCTTGGCTGGCTGAAAGGGGCGGTGCTGGTGGCGCTGATCTGCTGGCTGTTTCCCGGCAAGCCGCATCCGCCGCGCGAGCTGGCGCCGCTGGCGCCAATGAGCCGTGACGAAAAGCGTCTGGCGTGGCTGCTGGCGGTGGTGTTGACGTTATGGGTGACAGAGAGCTGGCACGGCGTCGGCCCGGCGTGGACCGGCCTGGCGGCAGCGGTGGTCACGCTGCTGCCGCGAGTAGGATTTATCAGCGGTGAGGAGTTCGCCAGCGGGGTGAATATGCGCACCTGCATTTATGTTGCCGGCATTTTGGGACTGGCGATTACCGTGACCCAAACCGGGATTGGCGGCGCGGTGGGTAACGCGTTGCTGCAGGTGATGCCGCTGGATAAAGATAATCCGTTCACCAGCTTCCTGGCGCTGACCGGAATTACCAGCGCGCTGAACTTTATTATGACCGCCAACGGCGTCCCGGCGCTGTATACGACTTTTGCGCAGAGCTTTGCCGACGCGACCGGCTTTCCGCTGCTGAGCGTGATTATGATTCAGGTGCTGGGTTATTCCACGCCGCTGCTGCCATACCAGGCGTCACCGATCGTGGTGGCGATGGGATTAGGTAAAGTCCCGGCGAAAGCGGGGATGTTGCTATGCCTGGCGCTGGCGGCGGTGAGCTATTTGATTTTGCTGCCGCTGGATTACGCGTGGTATCAGCTATTAGGGAAATTGTAGCGATAATATAAAACCCGGCTCGCGCTGCGCTAAGCCGGGTTTTCATTTGGCGAATTTGTCAGCAACCCCGGCAGCGTTTCACCACCGGGAAAGCGAATTACGCTTTTTTCGCCGCTTCTGCAGCTTTAACGATCACCGCGAAAGCGTCTGCTTTCAGGGAAGCGCCGCCAACCAGCGCGCCGTCGATGTCCGGCTGGGTGAACAGCTCTGCGGCGTTGCCGGCGTTAACGGAACCGCCGTACTGGATGATGACCTGCTCAGCGATTTTAGCGTCAGCTTTAGCAATGTGGTCACGGATGAATTTGTGTACCGCCTGAGCCTGCGCTGGGGTAGCGGATTTACCGGTACCGATAGCCCATACTGGTTCGTACGCGATAACCACGCCTTCAAAAGCGGCTGCGCCCTGAGTTTTCAGCACCGCGTCGATCTGACGCGCGCACACTTCTTCAGTTTTGCCCGCTTCGTTTTCAGCTTCGGTTTCACCGATGCACAGAACCGGCGTCAGACCCTGCTCTTTCAGTACAGCGAATTTCTTCGCGATCAGCTCGTCGGATTCTTTGTGGTAGGTACGGCGTTCGGAGTGGCCGATGATGATGTACTGCGCGCCGATATCTTTCAGCATTTCGGCGGAGGTTTCACCGGTGAATGCGCCGGACAGGTTCACGTCAACGTTCTGCGCGCCCAGGTGGATGTGGCTGCCTTCTGCCGCACGCTTAGCCAGGTCGAGATACATTTCCGGCGGCGCGATTGCCACTGCACAGCCGCTTACGCCGGCCAGTTCAGTACGCAGGTTAGCAACCAGTTCGTTTACCATGTGGCGGCTGCCGTTCAGTTTCCAGTTACCCATCACTAAAGGATGTCGCATTTTAATTCTCCACGCTACTAAGCGAATTAAGGAATATAGCCGCCCCAGAGGGCAGCATGGTCTGTGAAACAGTATAGAGACTCGTCACTGGAAAGGCTTTGCTTTTTGTCATTTATTGTTGTCTTCCAGCGTTTCAGATAGCGCCAGCTTAATCGGTTCAATGGCGAAAGTTAGCCCCTTTTCCCCGTGATCTGCCACTACATAGCGCACCGCGCCTTCGGTTTCGGTGTAGTAGCGTTTGCCTTTGCCGGCGGTCAGCAGTTTTTGCAACTTTTGCTGGCTCTGCAGTGGACTTAGGGTCGGCACAAAGGCGCGAAGAATAGCGCTCATATACTCCTGCGCTTTCGCTTTCGCCACTTTTTGCTCCGGCCCCTGAATCGGCAGCCAGGTTATCTGCATCGATTTAATCTTTAGCGTGCCGCGCTCCAGCGCGGTAGAGGCATACAGATTCTCGTTAATCTTGGTGGCAGCGCGGGTCAGGTTAGCTTTATCGCGGCTGGAGGCGATAGAACGAAACTCGTTAAGCGGCAGTTTCGGATTATCGGCATTAAATTTTTCGCGGAACTCGCTGATGCTGACATCAAAAATCGGCGCGCTGGGTAAAAGATAGGGGGCGGTGGCGGCGGATTCTGTTTCTGCGGACAACGCCATCGGGCCGACAGATAACGCTGTCAGCCCAATCAAACTTAAGATTGCCCACTTCTTCATGCCTGTCTTTCCTTTTTTTGCCTGCCGACGATTAAAACGGGAACCGTCACGCTTGTCAAAAAGTGACGCCTTCAGGGTAAACTACGCGAATGATGATGATAAGGAATAAAACATGACCCTACAGCAGTGGTTATTCTCAATTAAAGGCCGTATTGGCCGCCGGGATTTCTGGATTTGGATCGTTATCTGGGTGTTGACCATGAGCGCGCTGTTTACCCTCGCGGGCAGCAATTTGCTGAGTTTACAGACCGCGGCGTTTATTCTCGTCTGCCTGCTCTGGCCGACGGCGGCGGTGGTGGTGAAGCGTCTGCACGATCGCGGGAGATCCGGCCTCTGGGCGCTGCTGATGATTCTGGCGTGGATGCTGCTGGCGGGCAACTGGGCGATGTTGCCGCAGGTCTGGCAGTGGGGCGTCGGGCGCTTTGTACCGACGCTGATTATCGTCATGATGTTGATCGATCTGGGCGCGTTCGTCGGCACCCAGGGCGAAAATAAGTTTGGTAAAGAGACGCAGGATGTCCGCTGGAAAGCGGACGCCTGATTACCAGTAGTGCTCTGCTGTCATATGGCCCGGTCGGCGACGCAGATGTTTGGTCATCTGCCGGGTCTCTTTCAGCAACTGCTGGGTATCACGCACCATCTGCGGGTTACCACACAGCATCACGTGGCTGGTATCGGCGGTCATCGGCAGGCCGACCGCCTCTTCCAGCGCGCCGGTTTCAATCAGAAACGGCACCCGACCAGTCAGAGAACCTTCCGCTGTCTCGCGGCTGACCACGGTCTGGATACGCAATTTGCCGGCGTAGCGCTGCTCCAGCTCGCGCATTTGCGGTAAATAGCTGAGGTCGGCTGCGTAGCGCGCCGCATGCACCAGCACCAGGTTTTTGAAGCGATCCAGGTCTTTCCCTTCTTCCAGAATCGACAAATAGGGGCCAATCGCCGTACCGGTGGCGAGCATCCACAGCGTGTCGCAGTCCGGCACCTCTTCCAGCACGAAGAAACCGGCGGCTTCGCTGACTATCTGAACGTCGTCCCCGGGTTTCAGCGCGGCCAGTCGCGGGCTGAGTTTACCCTCCGGAACGGTGACCAGGTAGAACTCAAGATCGGGATTGCTGGGGGCGTTGACGTAGGAGTAGGCGCGCTGCACGCGCTCGCCGTCAACATCCAGGCCCAGTTTAGCAAACTGCCCTGCGGTGAACGGCTCAACGGGCGCGTGAATGGTGAGGCTAAACAGTGCATCGGTCCAGTTTTGCACTTTTACAACTTTACCTGTAACCCAGTTTGCCATTGCGTCTCTCCTTTCAATCTCGTCAGTCTATCTTCACCGCGACGGGAGAAGATTTCCAGCCCGAAAAGGCTGGAAAGCTCGATTGATCAAATGTTTTACAGGATGTGTTGCTGGACGTCCGGGTCTTTTCGGTCGAGGTAATGAATCGACTGAATACGGCGGATAGTCCGCGATTTACCGCGGATCAGCAGCGTTTCAGTGGTCGCCATATTGCCCTTGCGGGTAATACCGTCCAGCAGATCGCCTTTGGTAATCCCGGTGGCGGAGAAGATGACGTTATCGCTGCGCGCCATTTCATCAAGACGCAGCACTTTACCCGCTTCGATGCCCATGGTTTTGCAGCGCGCCAGTTCGTTTTCACCGATACGGCGGTTCTCTTCGCTGTCGCCCTTCACGTGGTGACGAGCCAGCAGGCGGCCCTGCATATCGCCGTCCAGCGCGCGGATCACCGCCGCCGAAACCACGCCTTCCGGCGCGCCGCCGATGCCGTACAGCACGTCGACTTCGCTATCCGGCATACAGGTGAGAATGGAGGCCGCCACGTCGCCATCGGGGATCGCGAACACGCGTACACCCAGCTGCTGCAGTTGCGCAATGACCGCGTCGTGGCGGGGTTTTGCCAGCACGGTGACGGTCAGTTCGCCAAGCGGTTTGTTCAACGCGCGGGCGATGTTGCGCAGGTTCTCTTCCAGCGGCAGATTGAGATCGATGGCGCCTTTGGCGCCGGGGCCGACAATCAGCTTTTCCATATACATATCCGGCGCGTTGAGGAAGCAGCCTTTATCGCCAACCGCCATCACCGCCAGCGCGTTGGCCTGGCCCATGGCCGTCATGCGGGTACCTTCAATCGGATCGACGGCGATATCTACCGCGTCGCCTTTGCCGGTACCCACTTTTTCGCCGATATAGAGCATCGGCGCTTCATCGATTTCGCCCTCGCCGATGACAATGGTGCCGTCGATATTGACGAGGTTGAGCATAATGCGCATGGCGTTAACCGCTGCGCCGTCGGCGGTATTTTTATCGCCGCGGCCCAGCCATTTATAGCCCGCCAGCGCGGCGGCTTCGGTGACACGCGAAAATTCGATGGCCAGTTCTCGTTTCATAATCCACTCATTGTGTAGAAAAGTTGCCCGTAGCGCGGCAAAAAGGACGCGCTACGCGTTGGAATAGCGTTCGGTTTCCGGCATCCAGCGCTCAATCAGCGCCTGCGCCTGCAGCGGATAGCGTTCGTGAATATGACGAGCAATGCGCTGAACATCGGGGATCATGGCCTGATCGCGCAGCAAGTCCGCTACTTTAAATTCGGCGTTGCCGGTCTGGCGGGTGCCGAGAAGCTCGCCGGGGCCGCGGATTTCCAGGTCTTTCTGGGCGATGACGAAACCGTCGTTGCTGTCGCGCAGCACCTGCAGGCGCTTCTGCGCCGTTTTGGAGAGCGGCGATTTATAGAGTAGCACGCAGTGGGAGGCGACGGCGCCGCGCCCGACGCGCCCGCGTAGCTGGTGCAGCTGCGCCAGACCCAGACGCTCAGGGTTTTCGATAATCATCAGGCTTGAGTTAGGGACGTCAACGCCGACTTCAATCACCGTGGTGGCGACCAGCAGGTGCATCTCGCCCTGCTTGAAGGCCTGCATCACTGTCTGCTTTTCCGCTGGTTTCATCCGCCCGTGGACGAGGCCGATATTAAGTTCCGGCAGCGCCAGTTTGAGCTCTTCCCAGGTGGCTTCCGCCGCCTGGGCTTCCAGCAGATCGGACTCTTCAATCAACGTACAGACCCAATAGGCCTGGCGACCTTCCTGGGTGCAGGCGTTACGCACGCGGTCGATAATGTCGCTGCGGCGCGTGTCCGGGATAGCGACGGTCGTTACCGGGGTACGGCCCGGCGGCAGCTCATCGATAACCGAGGTATCGAGGTCGGCATAGGCGGTCATCGCCAGGGTGCGCGGAATCGGTGTTGCGGTCATGATCAGCTGATGCGGGTGGAAGCCCTGCTGCTGGCCCTTTTCCCACAGCGCCAGGCGTTGATGAACGCCAAAGCGGTGCTGTTCGTCGATAATCACCAGCGCCAGGCCGTTAAACTGCACCTGCTCCTGAAAAATGGCGTGGGTGCCGACAATCATCTGCACTTCACCGTTGGCGATGGCTTCCTGCTGCGCCTGGCGCGCTTTGCCTTTCTGTTTGCCAGCCAGCCAGCCGACTTCAATGCCCAGCGGCGCGAACCAGCTGCGGAAATTATTGGCGTGCTGCTCGGCCAGCAGTTCGGTCGGCGCCATCAGCGCCACCTGCTTACCATGGGCGATAGCGCGCAAGGCGGCCAGCGCGGCAACCAGCGTTTTACCGGATCCGACGTCGCCCTGTACCAGGCGCATCATCGGCACGTCCAGCGCCATATCGCGCTCGATCTCCGCGGTGACGCGCGCCTGCGCGCCCGTTGGTTTAAAGGGCAGGGAAGCCAGGAGCTGGGTTTTCAGCGTGTCGTTGGCGCTGAGCGGCAGCGCATGGTAGCGCTGGGCGCCGGCGCGAAGCGCCAGCATGCTGAGATTATGCGCCAGCAACTCTTCCAGGATAAGACGCTGCTGTGCCGGATGTTTACCGCTCTCCAGCTCGCTGAGCTGTAGCGACGGCGGCGGGCGGTGTAGCGTACGCAGCGCCTCCGGCAGACTCATCATCCCCTGCGCCAGCTCCGGCGGCAGCAGTTCGCTAATCGCGCAGGTTTCCAGCAGCTCAAGCGCCTGATCGGTGAGTTTGCGCAGCGTCGCCTGCTTAATGCCTTCAGTGGTCGGGTAGACCGGAGTCAGGGTTTCCTGCAGCTCCGGGGTGCTCATATCGCCCTGCACGCGATATTCCGGGTGGATCATCTCGGCGCCGAACTTGCCGCGTTTAGCTTCGCCGTAGGCCAGCACACGACGACCGGTCGCCAGGCTGTTTTTCATCGCCGCATTGAAGTTGAAAAAACGCATGGTCAGGATGCCGGAGCCGTCGCTGATTTGACAGGTCATCATCCGGCGGCCGCCGAAGGTGATATTGCTGTTGAGCACTTCACCCTCTACGGTTGCGTAGACGCCCGGCAGCAGTTCGCCGATTTGGTACAGGTGAGTCCGGTCTTCATAGCGTAGCGGCAGGTGTAGCAGCAGGTCCTGAACCGTATGCAGACCGATTTTCGCCAGTTTGCTGCTCTGTGCGGCGCCAACGCCGGTCAGCGAGTTGAGCGGGACGGCATCTAACAGGCGGCCTGACATCGGATTTACCTCGCCGCCTGCATCGTTGCCCACCACTCGGCATCGGCTTCGACTTCGCCCTGCTCGTTGACGTGGGGATAAGGCAGACCTTTTTGCCTGGCGACGCGTGCCAGCACCGGGTAACCGCCTTCAAATAGCAGCCGCTGCTGCTCTTCAGGCGGCAGCATGCTATTGGCGCGTTGGTACATTCCGGCGTTCTGCCGCTGACGCTGCGCTTCGTAAAGGATCAGCGCGGAGGCGACGGAGACGTTCAGCGACTGCACCATACCGACCATTGGAATAATGATGTCCTGGTCTGCCAGCGCCAGCGCTTCCTGGGTGATGCCGGTTTTCTCCTGGCCCATCAGGATGCAGGTCGGGCGCGTATAGTCGATTTCGCGAAAATCGATGGCTTTGTCGGAAAGGTGCGTCGCGAGGATTTGCATACCCCGGTCTTTTAAGTGGCTGACGGCATCGCCGATCGTGCGGTGTGTTTTCACCTGCACCCAGCTATTGCTGCCGGCGGCGGCAGAGGCCATGGTACGCATGCGGCTGCCAGGCCAGATGGCGTGTACTTCATGTACGCCGATGGCGTCTGCGGTGCGGATGACCGCAGAGACGTTATGGGGTTTATGGACCTGCTCCATGCAGACCGTCAGATCAGGCTGACGCCTGGCGAGCATCTCGCAGATACGCGCATAACGCTGTGAATTCATTCTACTTAATCCTTCGAACTGCCTCGGCGTTAGCTGCACTCACTCACCCCAGTCACGTACTTTAGTACCTTCCTGGGGATTCGATTTTTGTAAAAGCTAATTTCGGTTACGAGTGACTTTAATCACGTCCGGCATGACGCGAATTTTGCGCATGATATTCGCCAGATGCACGCGATCGCGCGCGGTCAGGCGGATAAAGGCGCTGTAAACGCGGCCATCTTTTTCTTCCGTATTCAGGCTCTGAATATTGGAAGACGCGGTGTTGATTGCGGCCGTCAGGTTAGCCAGCGCGCCCTGGTGGTTGAACATATCCACCTTAATTTCGGCGATAAATTCCTGCGCAGTTTCTTTATCCCATTCGACCGCCATAAACTTCTCAGGCTCTTTCTGGTAGCCGCGGATGTTACGACAGGATTCATGGTGGATAACCAACCCTTTGCCTGGGCTGACGTGGGCGATGATCGGATCCCCCGGAATCGGACGACAGCACTTGGCGAAAGTAATCAGCACGCCGTCGGCGCCCTTGATCGGCAGATGGCCGTGATTCGACGCGTTGGCCGGCACCGGTGCGGCAGAGGCTTCGCCCTGCTGCAAGTTTTTCGCCACCACCACGCTCATTGCGTTACCGAGACCGATTTCCGCCAGCAGATCGTCAAGCGTGGCAAGCTTCATGCGGTCAAGTTCGCGCTGGATGTTCTCCGGCGGGATTTCTGCCAGCTTGCGGCTGCCGCCTAACGCGTGGTTGAGCAATCGGCGGCCAAGGCTGACGGAATCGTCGCGCTTAAGGTTCTTCAGCAGTTGGCGGATCTTGGCGCGCGCTTTCGAGCTGACGACAAAGTTCAGCCATGCGGCATTCGGGCGTGCGCCCGGCGCGGTAATGATTTCGACAGTCTGGCCGCTGGAGAGCGGTTGCGACAGCGGATAGGGCTGACGGTCGACGCGCGCGCCGACGCAGGCATGGCCGATATCGGTATGCACCGCATAGGCGAAGTCCACCGGCGTGGCGCCGGCAGGCAGTTCGACAATGCGCCCTTCCGGGGTGAAAACGTAAATCTCATCCGGGAACAGATCGGATTTAACGCTCTCGATAAATTCAAACGAGCTACCGGCGCTCTGCTGCAGTTCCAGCAGGCTTTGCATCCAGCGCTGAGCGCGGATTTGCGCGGTCGTGCTGCTTTCGCCGCCGTGCTCTTTATAAGCCCAGTGCGCCGCAACCCCCATTTCCGCCATCTGGTCCATATCTTCGGTACGGATTTGTACCTCGACCGGGACGCCGTGGGGGCCAATCATCGAGGTGTGCAAAGATTGATAGCCGTTCGCTTTTGGAATGGCGATGTAATCTTTGAAACGACCGGGACGCGGCTTGTAGAGGCTGTGCATTTGGCCCAGCACGCGATAGCAGATATCGGGATCGTGAACAATAACGCGGAAGGCGTAAATATCCATGATCGAGTGAAAACGCTGCTCTTTAAGCACCATTTTGCAGTAAATGGAGTACAGATGCTTTTCGCGACCGCTGACGCGGCAGGGGATCCCCGCTTCCTGTAAACGCCCTTCGATTTCAGAGAGGATCTTTTGAATCATCTCTTTACGATTACCGCGCGCTGCTTTAACCACTTCTTTGATGACGCGGTAGCGGTTAGGGTACAGCGCTTCAAAGCCCAACTCTTCGAGCTCGGTTTTGATGTGATGGATACCTAAACGGTGCGCCAGCGGGCTATAAATTTCCAGCGTTTCGCGGGCGATGCGGCGGCGTTTATCCGGGCGTAGCGAGCCCAGGGTGCGCATATTGTGGGTGCGGTCGGCAAGTTTGATGAGGATGACGCGGATATCCTGCACCATCGCCATGATCATTTTGCGAAAGTTTTCGGCCTGCGCCTCTTTCTTATCGCGGAACTTGAGCTTATCAAGTTTCGACACCCCCTCTACCAGTTCGGCGACGCTTTTACCAAAAAGCTGTTCCATGTCCTGGTAGGTTGCAGGGGTATCTTCAATCACATCATGCAGCAGCGCGGCCATCAGCGTTTCGTAGTCGAGTTTCATCTCGGCCAGAATACAGGCCACCGCTACCGGGTGCGTGATATAGGGTTCACCGCTTGAACGTGTCTGACCCTCGTGAGCGTCACGTGCAACGAGATACGCCTGCCGAAGGCGCTTGATTTGCTCTTCCGGCAGGTAGTTTTGAATCAGCTGATTCAGGCTTTCAAACAGATACAAGGGCGACCCGCTGTGTGATTAACGACGACCTTCAGCAATCGCGGTAACGGCTTGTAATTCAGCGGCTTCCTGCTCTTGCTGTTCCTGGCGCTCACGTACGTCAAGGATCTGGTTGTTGATCAGACCTTCTTCGATTTCGCGCAGTGCGATAACGGTGGTTTTATCGTTTTCTTCCGGTACCAGCGGATCCTTTCCGCCTACCTGCATCTGACGAGCGCGACGCGCGGCGACCAGTACCAGGTCAAAACGGTTACCAATTTTCTCTACAGCGTCCTGAACAGTTACGCGTGCCATACTTAAAATGCTCCACAGGTGAAGAAATGACTGGGCATGATACTGAATGTGGGTTCAGTCTGCCAATAGTTTGGTGATTAAAGCGCCATGTCGCTGCTTTTGGCGGCTCATGCGCAGACGTTCAGCGCGGATAATGTTTTTCAGATCGCCTAAAGCGGTATCAAAATCATCATTCACAATAAGGTAATCATATTCCGCGTAATGGCTCATTTCTGCAACTGCCTGCGCCATACGTTTTGCGATGACTTCCTCGCTGTCCTGACCGCGGCCGCGCAGGCGGCGGTCAAGCTCGTCTTTTGACGGCGGCAGAATAAAGATACTGCGCGCGCCGGGCATTTTATTACGAATTTGCTGGGCGCCCTGCCAGTCGATATCGAGGAAAACATCGACGCCGGTCGCCAGAACCTGCTCAATAGCTTCACGAGAGGTACCGTAATAGTTGCCAAAAACCTCAGCGTGCTCAAGGAAAGCGTCTTCGCTAATCATCGACCTGAATTTATCATGATCGACAAAGAAATAGTGTTCACCGTGAACTTCACCCGGGCGCGGATTGCGCGTGGTATGCGACACAGAAACCTGGGAGTCGTACAACGGTTGGGTTTTCAATAAAGCCTGAATCAGGCTGGATTTACCCGCGCCGCTAGGGGCGGAAACAATATAAAGCGTGCCTTGAGCCATGAGTGTCTTTTGTATGTGATTGTCGAAAGAGATCCTACATACGAGCCTATTATACACGCCGCCGCTGCGTGACGCAGTCATTGTCACACTTTTTGCCGCTGTTTCTTTCATTTTGCCTGCCGCTTTCCTGATTTCTTAAGCAGTTGCAGCAACAAGGCGTAAATCCTGGAAAGCCGCTCGCAGCGTAATGATTTGCCTGTCGCCGCGGCTTCGGTCTTTAGCGCACGATGCCGCAAGGTAGAACAAGGAGGTAAAGGCATGTGCAGATGGCTGATAGCGGCAGCGTTATGGATGGCGGCGGCAAGCCCAATGGCGGCCTGCCCGGCGTGGTCTTTGCAACGCGCGGAGCAGGAGATAGGCCACCTCAGTCGGCAAATTGCCAGCTGGAAAGAGGCCTACTGGCAGCAGGGCAGCAGCGGGGTCAGCGACGAGGTCTACGACATGCTCTCGGCCCGGTTGGCGCAGTGGCGGCGCTGCTTCGGTGAGAAGGCGCCGCCTGAAGACGATCTGCCGCCGCCACGCGGCGAAGTCAAGCATCCTATCGCGCATACCGGCGTGCGCAAACTGCCCGATGCCACGAGCGTTGGCCGCTGGATGCGCGATAAAACCGACCTGTGGGTACAACCGAAAGTCGACGGTGTGGCGGTGACGCTGGTTTATCGCGGGGGGAGGTTAATACAGGCGATTAGCCGCGGCGACGGTCTGGCGGGGGAAGACTGGACGGCAAAAGTGCGCCAGATCCCCGGCGTACCGCAAACTACCGCAGGAGCGCTGGCAGATAGCGTGCTACAGGGCGAGATTTTTCAGTTGCAAGAGGGGCATCTACAAAAACAGGCGGGCGGTATGAACTCACGGGCGAAAGTCGCCGGGATACTGATGCGCAAAGCGCCATCGGCGACGCTGAACACGCTGGGGGTGTTTATCTGGGCCTGGCCCGACGGTCCGGCCCGGATGTCTACCCGTCTGGCGCTGCTTGCTGACGGTGGGTTTCCTCTGGCGCAGCGCTATTCCCATTCGGTGAAAGACTGGCAGGAGACCGCCGTCTGGCGCGAGCGATGGTTCACCTCGCCGCTGCCCTTTGTCACCGATGGCATTGTGATCCGAGCAGAAAAAGAACCTGCCGGGAGCAGTTGGCTTCCAGGGCAGGGGCACTGGCTGGCGGCCTGGAAATATCAGCCGTTTTCGCAGGTGGCGGAAGTGACCACAATCCAGTTCACTGTCGGGCGCAGCGGCAAGATAGCCGTTGTGGCGCATCTCGAACCGGTAAAACTGGACGATAAGCTGGTGCGTCGGGTCAATATTGGCTCGGTGGCCCGCTGGCGGCGGTTAGACATTGTCGCCGGGGACCAGGTACTGATAAGCCTGGCCGGACAGGGGATCCCGCGTCTGGATAGCGTGGTCTGGCGGGCCAGCCAGAGAGATGCGCCACAGTTGCCTTCGCCTCGCTTTCATTCCTTAACCTGTTATTTTGCGACGACCGAGTGCGCCGGGCAGTTGCGCTCCCGGCTGGTCTGGCTATCGTCTAAGCCGGTTCTGGATATTGCGGGCGCAGGAGAGGCGCTTTGGCGCACGCTAATGGACGATCGCCGCATGACACATCTTTTCTCATGGCTGGCCTTGACGCCTGAACAACTACAGAGCGTGCCAGGCATTACCAGCAAGCGTGGCCTGCGGTTGTGGCATCAGTTCAATTTGGCCCGCGAGCAGCCGTTTATTCGTTGGGTGCTGGCGCTAGGGGTACCGATACCTCAGTCCGCGCAGGCGAGCGTTGCGGCAGAAAACTGGCAGCAACTGCGGGAACGCAATGAGTCTCAGTGGCGGCGATTACCGGGAGTGGGGCAGGAAAGGGCGCGCCAGCTGGTCACCTTTTTGCAAAACCCGGATATTGCCGCGCTGGCGCAGTGGCTCAGCGGGCAACGTATTCCGGGATTCTGAGGAATCAATGAGCGTCGTGCTTGTAGTAGAAGACCGGCAGGCCGAGCTTCCAGCGCAGGGCGAGCATACGCGCGGTAAAGCCGAAGAGCAGCGTGGCGATGACCACTACGTCATGGCTGCTGACGTAGTGCTGCAACGCGATATAGAGCACCGCGGCGGCAAAAGAGATGCCCGCGTACAGTTCTTTCTGAAACACCAGCGGGATACGCTTACAGAACATATCGCGCAGCACGCCGCCAAAGACGCCGGTGATCACGGCGGCAATAGACGCGATTATCGGCCCTTCACCCATATCCAGCGCGATTTGCGCGCCGATAATCGAGAACACGATCAGGCCCAGGGCATCCAGCACCAGGAACAGGCGGCGCAGGTGCGGCATCACCGGCGCAGCGATGGTGGTGAGGACGGCGGCAACCGCCACAATAATGACGTATTCCGGGTGCTTCACCCAACCGAGCGGATAATGGCCGAGCAGGATATCCCGTACAGAACCCCCACCGAGCGCGGTGGCGGTGGCGATAATAATCACCCCAAAGGTGTCCATACGGCGACGCCCGGCTGCTAAAGCGCCAGTCATCGCTTCCGCCGTAATACCAATCAGATAAAGAACATGAAGCAGCATAAATCCCCCACAATGATGGGCAAAGGGTAGCGATTTGTGCGGCAGATCACGATTGAGTTTTTCTAAAGCGAGCTCATTTACATGAAAAAATCTAATGCAAAAATGAAGGAGTAGTCCCCTGATATGGGGTTATGTATATTTTTCTTTTTTAAAAGTGATAAGAAAAAATAATGCTGGCCCGTAAGGCGAGCCAGCAGGAGAGGACATTACTCGATATTCTGAATCTGCTCGCGCATCTGCTCGATCAGCACCTTCAGCTCGATCGCTGAATTGGTCACGTCGGCATTGATGGATTTTGACGCCAGAGTATTCGACTCGCGGTTGAACTCCTGCATCATGAAGTCGAGGCGGCGACCCACGGCTTCTTTCTTCTTCAGAATGTTGTAGGTCTCTTTAACGTGCGCTTCCAGGCGATCGAGCTCTTCGGCGACGTCGATACGCTGAGCCATCAACACCAGCTCTTGCTCGAGACGGTTGTTTTCCAGCTGCACTTCGGCGTCTTCAAGCTTGGCGACCAGGCGCTCGCGCTGCCACTGCAGGATTTCCGGCATATGGGCGCGGACTTTGCTGACTTCGGCGCTGACGCCTTCCAGGCGTTGTTCGATCAGCGTTTTCAGTGCCTGACCTTCGGTTTCACGGGCGACGATAAAGTCGTCCAGCGCGCCGTTCAGGGCGTTGAGGATTTCAGCGGCAATCGCATCAAGGTCCTGTTCTTGCGCCGCCATCACTCCAGGCCAGCGCAGGATATCAACCGGGTTGATCTCGCCTTCATCGCTCTGCATTTTTACCCAGTTCGCGGCGTTCACCAGCTGCTTCGCCAGGTTCTCATTGAGGATCAATTCACCCTGGGCGCTGGGATCCTGTTCAAAACGCAGGGTGCATTCGATTTTGCCGCGAGTCAGACGAGAGCGGATGCGCTCGCGAACCACGGGTTCCAGGCTCCGGAACTGCTCCGGCAGGCGGAAGTAGGTTTCCAGATAGCGTTGGTTTACCGAGCGCAGTTCCCACGCGGCGCTACCCCAGTCACCCTTGATTTCACGCCGGGCATAGGCGGTCATACTGCGGATCATAGACGTTCCTGTTTTTTAAGGAGAGTGGGGAGGATTATAGCTTTCGAGGCTCTTTCAGGATAGGAATAAGCGCGCATTATCCGCATCGGCAGGCGTGCGTCGTCGCGATGCAACTTGGTCGAATTTGTGTATAATGCGCAGCCACATTCGTTTCAAGCCGGAGAGTAATCATGCGTCCAGCAGGCCGTAGCGCTAATCAGGTGCGTCCAGTAACCCTGACCCGTAACTATACAAAACATGCTGAAGGCTCCGTGCTGGTCGAATTTGGCGACACCAAAGTGCTGTGCACTGCCTCCATCGACGAAGGCGTACCGCGCTTCCTGAAAGGTCAGGGCCAGGGCTGGATCACCGCCGAATATGGCATGCTGCCGCGCTCCACCCATACCCGTAACGCTCGCGAAGCCGCTAAAGGCAAACAGGGCGGCCGCACTATGGAAATTCAGCGTTTGATTGCCCGCGCGCTGCGCGCCGCGGTGGATCTGAAAGCGCTGGGCGAGTTCACCATTACGCTCGATTGCGATGTGCTGCAGGCCGATGGCGGTACCCGTACCGCGTCCATTACCGGCGCCTGCGTTGCGCTGGCCGATGCGCTGAACAAGCTGGTTGCTGCCGGTAAACTCAAAACCAACCCAATGAAGGGAATGGTGGCCGCCGTTTCCGTGGGTATCGTTAATGGCGAAGCCATTTGCGATCTGGAGTACGTGGAAGATTCCGCCGCGGAAACCGATATGAATGTGGTAATGACCGAAGACGGTCGCATCATTGAGGTGCAGGGCACGGCGGAAGGCGAGCCGTTCACCCATGAAGAACTTCTCACTCTCCTGGCGTTAGCGCGAGGGGGAATCGAATCCATTATTGCGACGCAGAAAGCGGCGTTAGAAAATTAATGATTAAGGCGACTGAGAAGTCGCCTTTTTTTTGCGCTTTATCCCTCATTACACCTGCGAAGGATAGGGCGCGTAGTCCGACAATGATGACAGTACTAAAAGGAGCGAATCCATGAAGCCGTATCAGCGCCAGTTTATTGAGTTTGCGCTTAGCAAGCAGGTTCTTAAGTTTGGCGAATTTACGCTGAAATCCGGGCGTAAGAGCCCCTATTTCTTCAACGCCGGCCTGTTTAATACCGGGCGCGATCTGGCACTGCTGGGCCGTTTCTACGCCGAGGCGCTGGTGGATTCCGGGATCGAGTTCGACCTGCTGTTCGGCCCGGCCTATAAAGGCATCCCAATCGCCACCACCACCGCCGTCGCGCTGGCTGAGCATCATGACCGTGACCTGCCGTACTGCTTCAACCGTAAAGAAGCGAAGACCCACGGTGAAGGCGGCAACCTGGTCGGTAGCCCGCTACAGGGCCGCGTGATGCTGGTGGACGACGTGATTACCGCCGGTACCGCAATTCGTGAATCAATGGAAATTATTCAGGCTAATGGCGCGGAACTGGCTGGCGTACTCATTTCGCTTGATCGCCAGGAGCGCGGTCGCGGCGAGATCTCTGCGATTCAGGAAGTGGAACGTGATTATGGCTGCAAAGTGATTTCTATCGTCACTCTGAAAGACCTTATCGCCTATCTGGAAGAAAAGCCTGAGATGGCTGAGCATTTGGCATCGGTACGCGCTTACCGCGAAGCCTACGGCGTCTGAAGATGAGCCCGGCAGCCAGCGGCTGCCGGTATAGCCAGAGCACGCTGAGAAGGTGAATGATGAGCCATGCAGCCTTGCGGCTGCATATAGGGCTTTACTGCAGTTGCGCCGCGACCAGCGGCCAGCGGGCATCGAAATCATCCGTTGGGCGGTACTTGAACTCGCTACGCACAAAACGCGACAGCATGCCTTCGCAAAATGCCAGCAGCTGGCTTGCCAGTAGCGTCTCGTCGAGGGTGTAGCCCTCTCCCTCACGCATTTTCTTTTCACGCATCACCTGACGCAATTGAACTTCGATACGTTCAAATAGCTGGTTGATACGACCCTGCAGACGGTCCTGTTCGAACATTAAGGCGTGGCCGGTGAGGATACGCGTCAGCCCAGGATTACGCTCGCCAAACCCAAGAATCAGCAGGACAATCAGGCGCAGACGAGCCGTGGTGTCCTTTTCATCTTTCAAAATCAAATTGATGCGCGTAATCAGACTGTCTTCAATGAACTCGATCAGGCTGTCAAACATGCGGGTTTTACTGGGAAAATGACGGTACAACGCCGCTTCGGAAACACCGACGGAGGCCGCCAGTTTCGCCGTGGTAATACGTTGACTACCATCGCTGGATTCAAGCATCAGCGCCAGAGACTGAAGTATTTCTTCGCGACGATTCCTTTTCGCAGTTTGTTTTTCTGCCATGTTTTAAAATACCCCTGAAAATAAGCACTTGTCAGGCAGGCACCCACAAAGCGACCGCAAACCTTAGTTTGCGGTGATGTTATTGCATTATGCGCTTTGGGATGCGGGTTCCGTATAGCCGGGCTTATTTGCGCCCTGAGTGGCCGAATCCGCCTTCGCCGCGGTCGGTGGCGTCAAATTCTTCCACCAGATTAAACTCCGCCTGTACCACCGGCACAAAGACCATCTGCGCGATGCGCTCGCCCGGCTCGATAGTAAAGCTCTGCTGGCCGCGGTTCCAGACGGACACCATCAGCTGGCCCTGGTAGTCGGAGTCGATAAGTCCGACCAGGTTGCCCAGCACGACGCCATGTTTATGGCCCAGGCCGGAACGCGGCAGAATCACCGCCGCCAGAGACGGATCGGCGATATGAATCGCAAGGCCAGTCGGCAGCAGGGTGGTTGCGCCCGGCGCCAGCTCTACGGCGTCGTCAAGACAGGCACGCAGGTCAAGTCCGGCTGAGCCGGAGGTGGCATAGGTTGGCAACGGAAATTGCTTGCCAACACGCGGGTCCAGAATCTTAACGTCGATTTTTTTCATCATAACGGGTAACGATCTCGTCGAGTAATAATTGGCCCAGGAATTCCTTGCGCTCAAGTGGTAAGCGCTTATCCCCATCCTGCCAGAAAAGGTGTAATGCGTTGTTATCGCTATTAAAACCTTGATTTGGCTGAGAAACATCATTGGCGCAAATCAGGTCGAGATTTTTGCGGGCACGTTTTTGCCGGGCGTATTCTTCCACATTATTTGTTTCGGCGGCAAATCCAACAACGTACGGGCGGCGATTTTTTAGTGCGGCCACCCCGGCGACGATGTCCGGGTTTTTGACCATTTTTATTGTTAATTCATCACCTTGTTTTTTGATTTTCTCGTCGGCGACAATCGCTGCGCGGTAGTCGGCAACGGCGGCGCAGCCGATGAAAATATGCTGCTGTTGCACGCCATTCTGCACCGCCGCTTCCATTTCCAGCGCGGTGCCAACATCGATGCGCTGCACAAACGGCGGCGTCGGCAGCGACACTGGGCCGCTAACCAGCGTGACGTTCGCACCGCGTTGTGCGGCGGCGGCGGCGATCGCGAAGCCCATTTTGCCGGAGCTATGGTTGGTGATGTAGCGCACTGGGTCCAGCGGCTCGCGGGTTGGGCCCGCGGTAATCATGATGTTGAGATGTTGCAAATCTTTGACAGGCGAGAAATGCTGCGCCGCCATCTCCACGATAGTCAGCGGATCGAGCATGCGGCCCGGGCCAACGTCACCGCAGGCCTGGCTGCCGCTATCGGGGCCCCATACCAACAGGCCGCGGGCGGCAATAGTGGCAAGGTTGTCTTGGGTGGCGGCGGCGCGATACATCTGTTGGTTCATCGCCGGGACGACGGCCACCGGCGAGGGCGTAGCCAGGCAAATCGTGGAGACCAGATCGTTCGCCATACCGGCGGCGACGCGGGCGATTAAATCGGCGGTTGCCGGGGCAAGGATAACCAGATCGGCCCACTTGCCCAGTTCAATATGGCCCATTGCCGCTTCGGCGGCCGGATCCAGCAGGCTATCGGAGACCGGATAACCGGAAACCGCCTGCAGGCTCAACGGAGTAATAAAGGCCTTGGCGGCTTCGGTCATGGCGACGCGAACATCCGCGCCGCGTTCTCGCAGTCGGCGCACCAGTTCCGGCGTTTTATAGGCGGCGATGCCGCCGCTCACGCCGAGAACGATCTTTTTACCAGCCAGACTCATCATGATTTTGTCCTGTTGAAATACACCAGAATCCGCGCATCTTATCACAATCCCGGTGGCATCGTGCGTATGCCGGACACTCACTTTGCGAGGGGCTACGCAGGCCTTGAAATCACCGGTCGGCAGCGCGGAAAGGGTATGCCAGGATGGGCGAGGAACGGGAAAGGAGACAGGGTAATGGATATACAGGAATCATTGATGCCGCGGGAAAAAATGCTGCGCGACGGTATTGAAACGTTGAGCGACGTTGAGCTGCTGGCGTTGTTTTTGCGTACCGGCACGCGTACCCAGGATGTGCTGACTTTTTCACACAGCTTGTTACAGCGCTTCGGTTCGCTGTACGGGCTGTTATCGGCTGAGATAGAACAATTTGCAGATATCGACGGTATCGGCATTGCGAAATATGCGCAACTTAAAGGTATTGCCGAGCTGGCGCGGCGCTATTTTAGCCTGCGGATGAGAGAGGAACCGTCGCTGGTCACGCCGCTCATGACGCGAGAATTTTTACAAAGCCAGCTCGCCGATGAAGAGCGGGAGATCTTTATGGCGATCTTTTTAGATAATCAGAACCGGGTATTGAAACATAGCCGCCTTTTTTCTGGTACTCTTAGCCACGTAGAGGTGCATCCGCGAGAAATTGTACGCGAAGCAATCAAAGTGAACGCCGCCGCGGTGATCCTTGCCCATAATCATCCTTCAGGTAGTCCTGAACCGAGTAAGTCGGATAAGTTGATGACCGACAGGGTGGTTAAGTGTTGTAGATTCATGGAGATACGCGTGCTTGATCATCTGATTATTGGCCGCGGCGCGTACGTCTCTTTTGCCGAACGTGGCTGGATTTAGCCCCGATCATGCGATCTATCGGGATCTTTGTCTGTTCGGGACTTGAGCACACCGCCGAGTCAGCGTATACTACGCCACCTTTGAGAATCTCGGGTTTGGCATTTGGGCCTGGCAATCGAGAGTTCAATAGAACTATGCGATGACCGGGCTGTAAAGCCTGACGAGGCGCCAATACCCCATACGAAGCTCGAGCTAATTTGATTTTTGGAGAATAGACATGTCCCGAGTCTGCCAAGTTACTGGCAAGCGTCCGGTGACCGGTAACAACCGTTCCCACGCACTGAACGCGACTAAACGCCGTTTCCTGCCGAACCTGCACTCTCACCGTTTCTGGGTTGAGAGCGAGAAGCGTTTTGTCACCCTGCGCGTATCTGCTAAAGGTATGCGTGTAATCGATAAAAAAGGCATCGATACAGTTCTGTCTGAACTGCGTGCCCGTGGCGAAAAGTACTAAGTACTTAGAGGAAATAAATCATGGCTAAAGGTATTCGTGAGAAAATCAAGCTGGTTTCTTCCGCTGGTACTGGTCACTTCTATACCACCACGAAGAACAAGCGTACCAAACCGGAAAAAATGGAACTGAAAAAGTACGATCCGGTTGTACGTCAGCACGTTATCTACAAAGAAGCTAAAATCAAATAATTTTAGTCTCCTTGTACTAAAACCCCGCTCCGGCGGGGTTTTTTGTTTTATGCTTCATCCTTCGAGCTACAGGTGCGTTGGCTGCATGCGTTCAGCCTGGCCGCTTGCTTCGTTAAGCCTACCGGCCTCTCTTCCCGCTGCCTCCCTGTCACCCGAAACTGTGTGGTTAAGAGGAAAAAAATGCCTGAATTACCTGAAGTCGAAACCAGCCGTCGCGGCATTGAGCCGCATCTGGTGGGCGCTAACATCCTGCATGCCGTAGTGCGCAACGGGCGCCTGCGTTGGCCAGTATCCGAAGAGATTTACCGCCTCAGCGACGAACCGGTGCTGAGCGTGCGCCGACGCGCCAAATACCTGCTGCTGGAGCTGCGTCACGGCTGGATCATTATTCATCTTGGCATGTCCGGTAGCCTGCGCATCCTCAGTGAGGAGCAGCCGGCTGAAAAACACGACCACGTCGACCTGGTGCTGAGCAACGGTAAAGTACTGCGCTATACCGATCCTCGCCGCTTTGGCGCCTGGTTATGGACTAAAGAGCTGGATGGTCATCCGGTGCTGGCGCATCTCGGCCCGGAGCCGCTAAGCGATGAATTCAACGCCGACTATCTCCAGCAGCGTTGCGCGAAGAAGAAAACCGCCATTAAACCCTGGCTGATGGATAACAAGCTGGTGGTGGGCGTGGGCAATATCTACGCCAGCGAATCGCTGTTTTCCGCCGGGATCCATCCCGATCGGCTGGCCTCGTCGCTCTCGCATCAGGAATGCGAGTGGTTAGTGAAGATGATTAAGCTGGTGCTGCTGCGCTCGATTGAGCAGGGTGGAACGACGCTGAAGGATTTCCTGCAAAGCGACGGTAAACCGGGATATTTCGCCCAGGAGCTGCAGGTATATGGCCGCAAAGGCGAGCCGTGCCGGATCTGCGGCACGCCGATTATCGCCAGCAAACACGCTCAGCGCGCGACCTTTTATTGCCGCCAGTGTCAGAAGTAGTGGAGAGGGTTGGGGATTATGCCCGGCCAGATAAGCTGGCAGCCCCGCTACGCGCAGCGCGAGCGGGGGCAGGAAATGCTACTTCAGCTTATTTAACAGCGCCTGATGTACGTTAGGCGGCAGGAAGTGGGAGACGTCGCCCTGGTGACGCGCCACTTCCTTAACCAGCGATGAAGAGATAAACGACCACTCTTTGCACGGCATCAGGAACACGCTTTCCAGCGTGGGCATCAAATGGCGGTTCATGTGCGCCAGCTGCATTTCATATTCGAAATCCGCCACTGCCCGCAGGCCGCGAATTAAAATATTCGCCTGCTGCGCGCGGGCGAAATTGGCCATCAAATCGCTAAAGCCAATCACCTCAACGTTGACCAGATGCGCGGTTGCCTGCTCCGCCAGCGCAATGCGTTCATCGAGGCTAAACATTGGTTTTTTGCTCGGGCTGGCGGCGATGGCCAGCAAAACCTTATCAAACATACCCGCCGCACGGGTGACGATATCGATATGGCCGTTGGTGATAGGGTCAAAGGTGCCCGGATAGATCGCTTTTGTGCCCATAATTACACTTTCTCCGAGTAGCCGCGGCTGAGTGCCCACAGCTCGGTGTATTTATTAAACGTGTATTGCGCATTGACTACCGCCAGCAGCCAACCCTGTTTTCCATCCAGCACGCCGCCGCGCAGCAGCAGCGTTTTCACGAAGGCGCCCAGCGTATGGCTGAAAATCCCCGCCATCGAGGTTTTCTTGCCCTTCTGATGGCGCTCAAGCGCCCAGGCTGCGGCATACGCCAGCTGTTTCTGCTGGAAGCCGGAGAAGTCGCGGCAGGTCAGGTGCAGCAGATCGCCGCTGAGCGGCACGACTTCGGCGCCGAGGCTATCCAGAGATTCATGCACCAGATTATCGTTATAGCGGTAACGCGCGCGTTCGTACAGGCGCATCACCCGATCGGGATACCAACCGCTGTGGCGCATAAAACGCCCGAGGAAGTAGTTACGCCGGGCGATACTGTAGATAACGCCGCGCTGCGGCGCGTCCAGTACCTTGAGAATAGCCGCTTTCAGTTCAGGCGTAACGCGCTCGTCGGTATCAATCATCAGCACCCAGTCGTGAGTGGCGTAATCCTGTGCGCGCTGGCGCTGAATGCCATAGCCTCGCCAGTCGGTATTGCTATAGACCCGCGCGCCGAGGCTACGGGCCAGTTCGACGGTATTGTCGGTACTGCCGGAGTCCAGCACCACCACTTCATCCGCCCAGCTTACCGACGCCAGGCAATCGGCGAGCAGGTCGGCGGCGTTTTTGGCGATCATCACGACGGAGAGTCGGGTCGACATTAGTGGCTCCGCTGCGGCAGGTAGGGTTGCAGTAACTGTAGCAGACGCGACAGCGCGCCCTGGTTTTGGTGCAGCACTTCCACCGCGTGGCGGCCGTACCACAGTCGATAATCTTCGTCCGTCAGCAGGGTAGAAACCTCTCTGACCAGCGAGTCGGCGTCCGTGACGGTGATCAGGCCATCATCCTGCTGCAGCTTGGCGCAGATATCTTTAAAGTTGAAGGTATGCGGGCCCATCAGCACCGGAATAGCATGGGCGGCGGGTTCGAGCGGGTTATGCCCGCCACGTTCAACCAGGCTGCCGCCGACGAACGCCAGGTCGGCAATGCCGTAGAGCAGCATCAATTCGCCCATGGTATCGCCAATCACCACCTGGGTGCTGTTCGACGGAATTTCACCGGTGCTGCGCATGGTGAAGCTCATCCCGGCCTTTTGCACCATATCGCGAGCGTCGCCGAAGCGTTCCGGATGGCGCGGCACGAGGATCAGCAGCAGGTCGGGGAAGGTTTCCAGCAGTTTTTTATGTGCCTGCAGGATGATTTGTTCTTCGCCGTCGTGCGTGCTGGTGGCGATCCACACTTTACGGTGCGGCGCCCACTGGCGACGCAGGGTAACGGCGCGGGCCGCCAGTTCCGGGGTTACGGAAATATCGAATTTCAGGCTGCCGGTCACCGCCAGTTGGTTACGTTTGAGGCCAAGCGCGAGGAAGCGGTTGCCGTCCTCTTCATTTTGCGCGGCGATAAGCGTAATACGGCTTAACAGGCGGCGCATGAAGCCGCCGAGTTTGGCATAGCCTTTCGCGGAACGCTCTGACAGGCGCGCGTTGGCGATAACCAGCGGGATTTTACGTTTGTGCAGCGCGGCGACCATGTTCGGCCACAGCTCGGTTTCCATCACGATGACCAGTTTCGGCTGTACGCTGTTGAGGAAGCGGTTCATGGCGCAGGGTAGGTCATACGGCAGATACACGTGATGAACATCTTTACCGAAGGCAGACATCGCTCGCTCTGAGCCGGTTGGCGTCATGGTAGTGACGGTGATGGGCAGTGAGGGATAGCGATGGCGTAGCGCGCGTACTAACGGGATCGCCGCCAGCGTTTCACCGACGGAGACGGAGTGCAGCAGAATGCCATCCGGCACTACCTTGTTTTGACAGAAGCCATAACGTTCAGCCCAGCGTTTACGGTATGCCGGGGCCTTACGGCTGCGCAGCAGCAGTCGCAGCCACACCAGCGGCTGAATGAGGTAGAGTAGGGTGGTATAAAGCAATTCCAAACTATTTATCCGTTTTAGGTTTTTTGCGGGCAAATTCTAAGCATTTAACCCGCGTAAAGCTATCTCTTTGGCGGAAACCGAGGGATTTCGGCCTATGCGGCGTTGAGATAGCGCTTTATGCGCAAATAGCGGCGTCCCAGACGCCAGCGTAAACGGAACGTGCAGGCGTTAGTCCAGATCAGGCGCCAGATGCCGCGTTCGAAGAATTCTTTAATGATAATATGCTTTTTCGACTCATCTTTCATGCAGTCGAAGGTATGGATAATCCCCAACCCTTCTTTGGCTATCTGCCAGCGGCAGGCGGGAATGTGCCGTACCTTGTCTGGATAGCGCTGGTTGATGGCGCTGAGCATCTCGAGGATCTTCATATAATGGCGCGCTGAGCGCATCAGCGTATCGTCGTTGTCTGGCTTATGCGACACCGATTCCGAGTGAATGTAATAGTCGTAAAATTGCTCGCTGGTGTACTGCACACGCTCGGCGGCCAGTAACGCTTCCGTCGTCCAGGGAATATCCTGATGGCGCAGGCCCGGCTCAAAGTGGAAATGGTGCTGGTTAATAAAATCGCGGCGATAGATGTTCAACCAGGTGACGTGCAGGAACTTACGCGAGTCGAGCGCCTGCTTCAGCCAGACGTAACCCGGCAGGACGCCAGTGGACTGCAGGCGTTCCGGCGGGAAAATCGGATGAATGTCGTCGCGGCTTTCGTACACATAGCGGCCATTGCAGGTCGCGACATCAAGATTGCCCTTTTCCGCCATTTCCAGCAGCGTGCGGTACATGCCGGGATAGAACTTATCGTCAATATCCGGGAAGGCGAGGTATTTACCGCTTGCCGCCGCCATACCGGTATTACGCGCCACCGAGACGCCCTGATTCTCCTGCTCCAGCACGGTGACGTTCTGCAGCCTGTCTTTCCATTGGTCGATAACTGCCAGGCTACCGTCGGTAGAACCATCGTTCACCAGGATCAGCTCATAGCTTGCCAACTGTTGCTGTTCGAGGCATTCAAAGAATTGCGCAAGGAATTTTTCACCGTTATACACGGCGGCCACGATGCTCAATAAAGGCGTTTGACTCATAACTCATTCGATCCTGGTTAAAAAACGACGTCAGGCGTTGCGCAACTGACGGTACTGTTGGCAAATCGACTCTACGCTGAATTTTTCCAGCGCGGCGGAATCAATGGCCGGCGGGCTATGGTAAATGCTTTGCATCGTCTGGGCTAGCGCAGAACTGTTGAGGTCGGCAAGACCGCGGGACAATTCGCCGCGAAGGATCTCGCTTACCCCGCCAGGGCAGCGGGTGCTGGCGACCGGCGTATTCAGCAGTAGCGCTTCAACAATGACGTTGCCAAACCCTTCGCTGTCGGAGCTGAGCGTTAGCATTCTCGCATGTTTAATCCATGGTAGCGGGTTGGGCTGAAAGCCTTTAAACAGCACCCGATCGCCGACCTGCAACTGCTGCGCTAGTTGACGAAGCCGCTGTTCCTGTTCCGGTTTTCCCTGTCCCAGCAGCACCAGCGGCGCGTCGATGCCGCTTTGCGCATAGGCTTCAATCAGTCGGTCATGGCGCTTACCGGGATGGAAGCGGCCAACGTGGATAATATAGTCCCCTTGGGGAATATCGGCCGGCGCCTCAGCCGCCGCGCGAATGGCGGCGATATCGAACGGGTTATAGATGGTTTTAAGCTGTGCCGGGCGCAGCGCGAACTGCTCGACCAAATCCTTTCCAACCGCATCGGAAACGGTCACCACGTTGCGTCCCTGGTATACCCGCTTGATTTTCTGCTGCTTCATCCAGCGGTCAAAACCGCTGCGATGACCAAGATAAGAGGTTGAGAAAACGCCGTGCAGGCAGAACCAAACGTTGCGATTCTGTAATGCCCGGCTGCGGGCGACAATGCGATCGGTTTTGTGCAGATTCGACAGTACCAGATCGAAGCGTCCATGCTGTTCTGCTTGTTTAATCGCACGATCAAGCTGACGCGCGCGGCGGGAGAGTTCCGTCAGCTTACGCCACGGTTTGCGGCAGCGGTCGGCGATAACCTGATAATCGAGCCCTTCCGGCAGCGGATAATCGCAGACGTCGCGCAGCGAAAATAGCGATACCTGTTCGCCCTGGCTAAGAAAGTGTTCCGCCAGCGTGAGCACGACTTTTTCCGCGCCGCCGCCCGGCAGGCCGTCGATAACAAACAATATGCGCATCGTTATTTCACCAGATTCTGATAGAGAGAAAGCAGCTGCGTCGACAGTCGCGCGCTGGTGCAATCCATAATTCGTTCGCGGGCGCGTGCGCCTTCAGCGGAGCCCAGCGCGCGCGTGGGCAGCGCCATCACCGCCTGCTGTAACGCGGCAATATCCAGCGCGTCGCAAACGTAGCCGTTATCACCTTCGGTGATGAACTCCGCGCCGCCGCAGCCGGTGGTGGTGATAACCGGCAGGCCGCAGGCCATCGCTTCCAGAATTACATTCGGGAATGGATCATACAGCGTCGGCAGCAGCAGTCCGTCGGCCATCTGATAGAACGGTAGCGTTTCAGACTGCATGCCGCAGAAGCGCACGCGTTCTTCGCAGTTCAGCGATTTTGCCAGCTGTTGATAGCGGTTCTGTTCTTTGTCTTTGCCGACCACCAACAGATAACGGTCGGTGGGGGCGATGGCGCGGATTGCCGCATCCAGCCCTTTGCGTTCAAAGCCGGAACCGACATAAATCAGGCAGCT
Organism: Klebsiella sp. JN_Kp122; assembly: GCF_040062085.1. Lineage (NCBI taxonomy): Bacteria > Pseudomonadati > Pseudomonadota > Gammaproteobacteria > Enterobacterales > Enterobacteriaceae > Klebsiella > Klebsiella sp. JN_Kp122. The sequence continues at coordinate 248,323 of NZ_JBEAHW010000019.1, read as the reverse complement.
AGCTTTCAGCGGTAGCTGCCATTTAGCGCGTAATGCGGCAAAGGTTTCTTCGCCAGGCGGTAGAAACCGCTGGTTATCAATAGCGTTGTAGATGACGTGGATTTTGTCAGCCGGCAGGCCGAAGTCTTCGATGATTTCCTGCTTGATCATCTCTGCGTTGCAAATCACCCCGCGCAGAAGCGCGTCCTGATACATCTCGCGCTCCGCCTGCATCACATAACGGTGGTAGCGGTCGGCAAACAGCAGGCGGCTTTTCCAGGCCGGTAAAATGCGCGAGCGCTGTTGCAGCCAGCGGCGATGAACGCCGTCGCCGGCGCGGTACAGATCGCAACCCGGAATACGCTCATGGCTTTGCACCAGATCGAATGATTCACTCTGCCAGAGCGCGCGCGCGGCGTTGGCGAAACCGCGTTCACGGCTGATGCGCCCCCATTTGCGCGGGTTACAGATGTGAATATGCCAGTCCGGTTTAACCGGCCCTTGCCACTCGCGGGTGATGACGTTTAGTTCCAGATTAGTGCTGTCGAGGGCTTCCAGCGCGCGGGAGACAAAGCGCTCCGCGCCGCCGTCGGGGCGATACTTCTGCCGCACCAGAGCCAGCCTGAATTTACTCATGCCAGTACCTTTTTCGCCGCCGCGATGACCGCGTCGGTAGGGATTAAATCAAGATAGCGTTCTTCGGTGTTGGTGTTGATGTCGTCAGGATCGGGCAGCGGGCCGAAGTCGCCGGCCCAGATAACCTCGCCTTTCGCCTGCCACGGCCGCCAGAAGGTCAGCTTTGACGGGCCAAATAGCGCGACGAGCGGCGTACCCAGGGCTGCCGCCATATGCATCGGCACCGAATCTACGCCGATAAACAGGCGGGCGTGATCGATAACCGCCGCCAGCTGGCGGAGCGTCAACTGACCGGCTAACGAGTGCAGTCGCGCCTGCGGGCAGCCGCTGATGATGTTCTCTACCATCTGCTTTTCTTTGGCGTCAGGGCCAGAGGTGAGCACCACCGCGTAGCCTTCTGCTGATAGCGCGTTAATCAGCGCGCTCATGCGCGCTTCGCGCCAGCATTTAAAGAACCAGCGCGAGGTCGGCTGAATCACGATGTAGTTTTCCTGGAAGCCGTCCGGCAGCAGCGCGCGGCTGGTCGTCCAGTCAGATTCGCTGTAGCCCATCCGCGCCGGCGCATCATTAATCTCCAGTCCCAGCGGCGCCAGAATAGAGAGATTTTGCTGTACCGTATGCAGCTGATTGTGCTGCTGGGTAGAAGCAAGCGCGGTGTGGCAGTAGCGCCAGAACGGATGACGGCGCTTAGGGAAATCGAAACCGATGCGCGTCGGCGCGCCGGTTAATTTGCTAATGATCGCGCTGGGCCATTGATCGGCAAGGTTGAGCACCATGTCGTAGCGCTGCTGGCGCAGATTGCGGATGAGCTGCCATTCCATCTTAAGCTGATGCCGCTTGCCCTGCTTTTTCCAGCTGCGATCGATCGCGTAAATCTGGTTAATCTCCGGATTCGCCGCCAACATGTCGCGGGTTTCAGCATACAGCAGTACATCGACGCGAGCGGCGTGATATTGCTGTTTGAGCGCGTTTATCAGCGGGGTGATCAGCAACATGTCGCCATGATGGCGCAGCTTAATGACCAGGATCCGCGCCGGGTTTTGCTGGCCGGGGGAGAGGGTTTCAGGCGTCATACTCTGTTCTTCATCCAGGATAAGGGTTCCGATTCTAGGGGATCGTGCAGATTGAGAGAAGCGTTGTATTGCTCTACCATGGACCGATACGTATGGCCTGAGGACGTTTTCGTGCATAATCCCGCATTTCTCATCACGATTGATACAGAGGGTGACAACCTCTGGCAAAAAAATGACAGCATCACCACGGAGAATGCGCGCTATCTTCCGCGTTTTCAGCAGCTTTGCGAAAAGTATGGCTTCAAACCGGTCTATTTGACCAATTATGAAATGGCCATCGACCCTTTTTATATCGAGTTTGCTAAAGATGTCATTGCGCGCGGCACCGCGGAAATCGGTATGCATCTGCACGCCTGGAACAGCCCGCCGACCGAGCCGCTGACCGCGGATGACTGGCGTCATAAGCCTTATCTCATCGAGTATAGCGATGCCGCCATGCGTGAGAAGGTCGACTATATGACCCATCTACTGGAAGATACCTTCCAGACCAAAATGGTGAGCCATCGCGCCGGGCGATGGGCGTTTGACGAGCGCTACGCGCGGCTGCTGGTGGAGTACGGTTATCAGGTGGATTGCTCGGTGACGCCGCGAGTGAACTGGAAGACCGCTAAGGGCGCGCCGCAGGGCGATGGCGGTACGGACTACCGACGCTTCCCGCAACATGCTTATTTTCTCGATGAAAATGATATCAGTCGCGAAGGGCATTCCCCGTTGCTGGAAGTGCCGATGAGCATTCAGTATAAGCACTCGGCGTGGATGAATAGCGTGAAGCAGGGCTACGATCGTTTGCGCGGTAAAGTTCGTTCGCCATCCGTGCACTGGCTGCGTCCAATGGGCGGCAACGTCGAGACGATGAAGAAAGTCGTAGAACAAACATTGACTCAGGGTAATGACTACGTGGAATATATGCTGCACTCGTCGGAGTATATGCCCGGCGGCAGCCCAACCTTTAAGAATGAGCAAGATATCGAGCGTTTATATGCCGATCTGGAAGCGTTCTTTAGTTGGCTGGCCCCGCAGGTACGAGGAATGTCGTTGGCAGAATATTATAATTTCAAGAGAAATCTTACATAAAACAATCATTACTGATAGAGGTGCGGCGTTAATCTGGTGTAATATCATCAGTCGAATGAATAATTAACGCCTAAATTATTAAGATATTGAGGTTTTATGAAGATAGCAACCGTACTACGCTCTGGCGGTGATTATAACCAAAGCCATGTGCAGTGGTTATACAAACAATTGCCAGCAGACATCGAGAAAGTGTGCTTTACCGATTTAACTATTCCTGGCGTTAACACCATTAAACTAACTGAAGATTTGCCAGGTTGGTGGTCAAAAATCGAGATGTTTAATCCGGATTCTGTTGCCGAAGATATTTTTTATCTCGATTTAGATGTCGTCGTTGTCGGTGATATTAGTGATATTCTGGCAAATAAACAGCTGACCATGCTGAGTGATTTTTTCTTTCCGCAGAAAACCAAAAACTCCGCCATCATGCGCGTTCCGCATGAGGAAAAGTACAAGGTCTGGGAAGCGTTTAAGCGCTATCCGGAACTATTCATGACGCGCTATCAGAGCGGTGGCGACCAGGAGTTTATCAGCAAAATCTATCCACACGCCGCTATCTGGCAGGATATTTTACCCGGACAGATCGTTAGCTATAAAAAGCATGTCATTCATAAGAAGAAGAATGAACATGCCACCGGTGATGGCACCGTGCCTGCGGGGACGCGAATTGTCTGTTTCCATGGAAAACCACGCCCTTGGGACTGTGGTGAAGCTTGGGTGCCACCATTTGAGAAAGCTTAATTATTTATGAGTAAAGTGATGTCGCCAGTGACAATATTGCTTCTGGCAATATTGTCATGTGTTTTTGTGATGCCGGAGAAGATTATGGGTAGAAATCTCTTTTACCTGTCTTCGGTTATTACGTTAATTTATGCGGTAATTAACAGGAAACGTCTTACTTTTAAAAAAGAGGAGATGTTTCTGTCTCTGACGCTATTGATGTTAGGAGCCTCACAGCTTATTTGGTCATATCGCTTTCCGGGTAATCCGGCTGAAATTTATATGGCTGATGTTAGCTATCCTCGCTCAGGCGCTTATTTGATGATCGGCGCTGTGATGATGTTACTCTTGCCTGCGGTATTAAGGACAACAGCAATACAATATGGCAAAAGCTTGAGTTACGCATTAGTCGCGGGCTTTTCAGTATTGACGCTATACGCTTTACATTATCATTTTTTTGTTTCCGGCGATCGCCTGAGAATCGATAACTCCGCAACCTTAAGCGCCTATCTTTATACGATATACTCGTTATTGACGCTGTATGCTTTAGCTTGCGTCAATATCCGCTATCGCAACTATATTGCCAGCGGTGTGATATTTTTCTCGCTGTGGATTATTTTCCTGACCGAAACTCGCTCGGCGCTGCTTATTTATCCGGCGGTACTGCTCTATGCCCTACTGACCGGTAACGTGATGTCGAAGAAAAAATCAGCGCTGGCGTGCCTGATGCTGTTAGTTGCTGGCCTGGCGGTGATTGAGTTGGCGTTTCCCTCGCTGAAAGATCGGGCGAGTGAAGCGGTCACTGAGATCTCTGACTATCAAAGCGATAACAATACCTCGATGGGTTCCCGGCTCAGTATGTGGCATACCGGGGTCTATGAAATTATTGCTCATCCTGGTGGCGTAAGCTCGCAGCAGCGTTTCCAGATCCTTTCGCAATTGATGTATGAAAAAGAGCAGGGGAATCCCGAAGGGTTGCGCAACATTGTTTATCATCTTCATAATGATTTGATCGAAACCATGTCGCTACAGGGCGTTATTGGCGGCCTCTTCCTGCTAGCATTGTATGGCGCGATGCTGCTCTATGTTTACAGAAAGGCGACGCTGAAATGTGCATTGGTGTTTATTGGCGCGCCGGTGATTCTTTTTGGCTGCGTCGATACTCTGTTTATCCACGACAGATTTATCATTATGTTTATTGTGGCATTAGCCGTTTTCACGGCGTTATCGCCGGAAAAATCTGCAGAAGAATCGTGATGGGGTGATGAAGTGGCCGTTCAGGCCACTTCATATAGCGCTTGAGATAACGGCATTTTAGGAAATACCTGTTCAGGAATTGCGCTATTAAGGGAAAGATTAATTACCGTAATCCCCTTTGCCTGTAAATGACGGCTGGCGAGTTCAAAGGCGGGGAAAACCATACCATCTACTTTATCTGCGAGATAGGATGGAAGCTTATTGTCGCCGTTTTCATAAAATCGCGGTTGCTCAAAATTATTCATATCCAGACCGGCAATAATAATTCTGTTGAATCCCAGCCAGGCGATAATCTGCAGCGCCCAGTAAGCCACCGTTCCCGCATCAAATATCCCTTTGCGAATATCGGTTGAGAAACCAATATGGCTTAAGTGCTGGTGCAGGAGCGCACTTGGGGAACGGCTAAAGGCCGTCGCGATATCGTTACCGGGGATTTTTGGCTGGTAAATCTTATAACAGGCATCTTCAATCAGGGCGAGTCGACACTGAATATTGTTGAGTCCGATGCGCTCAATGATTTTGGCAATACCGTGGGTAGTGGTAAAAAAGAGGATCCGTGGATTGCTGACAATACCGGCGATAACCTCGGGTTTACGGTCAAAAAACTCCATATCAACGATCAGATACAGAGAAAACCCTACCTTTCCTTCGAGAAAGTAAGCGCCGTTGACGCCCATTACCGGCAACGATGACGGGATAATCGAAAAATCGACATCGTTGATCGATGGACCGGTCGCGGTGAGCAGCATTGGCCCGGAGAAAGCGTCTTTTAATTCACTTAGGCTACACAGCGGTACCGATTCGCCCTTGTATTGTAAGGCACAAATTTCACCACTTTCCGCCCGGCGGATTTTTACCCACGGCCACAGGTTCTCATTGTGGCGATAGGCGCGCGGGCGGGTATAGCGATAAATTTGCTTAAACAGCGATCCCATTACACGAGTCCCTGTGCTTGCAACAGTTGCTGAACATGCTCAGCGGTAATATCGCTGGTGCTGTTGCCGTTTGGCGGCCGGACGATATGCTGATTTTTACCATATCCGCCAATCAGTCCCGGATCGGTTGGGCCATAGAGCGTGAAATTGGGTTTATCGAGCGCCGCGGTCAGATGGCTAAGGCCGGTGTCGACGGAAACCACGCCGCGTGCGCCAGCCAGAATCTGGGCGACCTGCTCAAGACTCATGCGCGGCAATACGTCGACGTTCTTGCGCCCTTCCGCCAGCCGTTTTGCCCGCGCCTCTTCATGCGGCGCGCCCCACGGCAGTTTGATCCGTACGGCGCTATCTGCCAGCAGATCGAGAAGCTCTTGCCAGCGCGCTTCCGGCCAGTGTTTATCATCGCGGGTGGTGGCGTGCAGGAAGACCAGATACGGCTCTGCTACCGGTGAGTCGGGGCGAATAAAGTGGCGCGCGATGGCGTAATCACCCTGCGTCTGCGGCCGGGCATAGCCGAGGCTTTTGGCGAACAGTTCGCGCGTACGCTCTACTGCGTGTTGCTCGACAGCAATATGGTGGCGACGGTTATAAAACAGGCTTGCCAGCGGCTCGCGGGCGGACTGCCAGTCCATGCCATGTTTGATGCCGTGCGCCAGACGCGTCACCAGCGCGGCGCTTTTCACCAGCCCCTGGGCATCGATAATAGCATCGTAGTTGACGGCCTTTACGGCCTCGCGAAAGGCTTTTCTTTCCGCTTTGATAGGCGCGGAAAACCAGGCTTTGCGCCAGCGGCGAATCGCCACCGGAATCACCCGCTCGACGGACTCATGCCATGAAGGGATCTGTGCGAAACCCTCTTCAACCACCCAATCAAAGCGGATGCCGGGAATGGCCTGCGCAGCATCGGTTAGCGCGGGCAGCGTGTGTAGTACGTCGCCCATGGATGAGGTTTTTACGATCAATACCCGCATCCGTTACGCTTCCTCGTGCTCGGTTTTTTCCGCTAACAGTTCGTTCAGCTCCTGCAAGACGCGTTCTGGAGTGATGTCGATCAGGCTCTGATGATAACCTTCAGCGGCATCCCCTTTGCGCACTTTGTGGTAGCCGCTAATCAGGCGAATAACGCGCGCTTTATGCGACAGCGGCGGGGTAAAGTCCGGGCTGCTCGGGCCGTACAGCGCCACCAGCGGACGGTCCAGGGCGGCGGCAACGTGCATCAGCCCCGAATCGTTGCTGACCACGGCCTGACAGGCGGCAATCAGAATCACGGCCTGTTCCAGCTGGGTTTCGCCAGCCAGGTTACGGCACCAGGCCTGCTGCTCGCTGCTGAGCGCGGCGATGATCTCTTTGCCGGCATCGTTATCTTTTGCTGAGCCGAAGAGCGCTATCTGATAACCATCGTCAATGAGCTTTTTCGCCAACGCGGCGTAGTGATAATGCGGCCAGCGTTTTGCAGGGCCGAATTCCGCGCCGGGGCAGAAGCCGATAATTGGCCGATCGTTTGAGAGATTAAAGGCGTTGCAGGCCTGTGATTTTTCGCCGTCGTTGACCTGCAGGTGCGGCCACAGCAGCGGCTGTGGAAGGTCTTTAGCGCAGCGCATGACGCCGTTATCGTAGGCCAGCGCCACGTAGCGCTCCACCATCAGCGGCCAGGCGTCTTTATCCAGCACGCGGGCGTCGTTGAGCAGGCCGTAGCGCATTTCGCCGCGCCAGCCGGTGCGCAGCGGGATGTTGGCAAAGAAAGGCACCAAGGCCGATTTAAACGAGTTCGGCAGCACATAAGCGCGATCGTAACGACGATCGCGCAGGCTGTGGCCGAGTTTACGGCGTTCGCCGATAGCCAGCGCGCCGTGGCCCAGCGGCATGGCGATCGCTTCATTGACTTCCGGCATGCGCGATAACAACGGACGGCACCATGCCGGCGCCATCACGTCGATAATCGCCTGGGGATAGCGCGCCCTGAGCGTACGATAAAGACTTTGCGACATCATCATGTCGCCCACCCAAGACGGGCCTATCACCAATATTTTCATGCTTGTTTCTTACGCGTCGCGGTTGAGCCAGGCCATATATTCCGTTACGCCTTCGGCAACGGTTTTGAACGGTTTGTCATAGCCCGCTTTACGCAGGTTAGTCAGATCGGCCTGGGTGAATGCCTGGTAGCGGCCTTTCAGTTTGTCCGGGAACGGGATGTACTCAATGCTGCCTTTTTTATGGAAAGCCAGGGTCGCATCGGCGACCGCCTGGAAGGATTCCGCGCGGCCAGTACCAAGGTTGAAGATACCGGAAACGCCATTTTCCCAGAACCACAGGTTCACCGCGGCGACGTCGCCGACATAGACGAAGTCGCGTTTGAATCCATCGCTGCCTTCGAACAGTTTCGGATTTTCGCCATTATTCAGCTGGGTATTGAGGTGGAAGGCCACGCTCGCCATGCTGCCTTTGTGGCCTTCGCGCGGCCCGTAGACGTTGAAATAACGGAAGCCGACGATCTGCGAATCTGCTTCCGGCAGGATCTGACGGACGTATTCGTCGAACAGGAATTTTGAGTAGCCGTAGACGTTCAGCGGTTTTTCGAATTCGCGGGATTCGATAAAGTCGCTGGTGCGCCCGCCGTAGGTAGCGGCGGAAGAGGCGTACAGGAACGGGATTTCACGCTCCAGGCAGTAGTGCAGCACCTCTTTGGAGTACTGATAGTTGTTATCCATCACATACTTGCCGTCCCACTCGGTGGTGGAAGAGCAGGCGCCTTCGTGGAATACCGCTTCGACCTCGCCGAACTCTTCGCCAGCCATAATCTGGATCAGAAAATCTTCTTTATCCATGTAGTCAGCGATGTCCAGATCCACCAGGTTTACGAATTTGGTGCCGTCTTTCAGATTGTCTACAACCAGAATATCGGTGATGCCTTTGTCATTCAGGGCTTTAACGATGTTGCTGCCGATAAAGCCTGCGCCGCCGGTTACGATGATCATAACTGTACCTTTGAAGTAGAGGGTCCGGAGACAATCCGGACACGAATACTCATATCATATCACTACATCCGAAAGGCTTCAGCCATTCGCCGAAAAGGTGCTGGCTGCGCGTGATTTATGCTGCAAATAATTCATTCAGGCATGCATCATCTCGTATCAACGTATAGCTTTGGGTAATATGTGCCAAATTTTGCTGAATCTGGAGAGTTGCAATGCGTGGTGATTTCTATAAACAGTTAACCAATGACCTGGATACCGCGCGCGCGGAAGGGTTGTTTAAAGAAGAGCGTATCATTACTTCGGCTCAGCAGGCGGACATCACCGTCGGCGACAGCCACGTCATTAACTTCTGCGCCAACAACTATCTGGGCCTGGCGAACCACCCGGAACTGATCGCCGCGGCGAAATCCGGCATGGACAGCCACGGCTTTGGGATGGCCTCGGTGCGCTTCATCTGCGGTACCCAGGACACGCATAAGCAGCTTGAGAAAAAACTGGCGGATTTCCTCGGTATGGAAGACGCGATTCTCTACTCCTCTTGCTTTGATGCCAACGGCGGCCTGTTTGAAACGCTGCTGGGGCCGGAAGACGCCATTATCTCTGATGCGCTGAACCATGCGTCGATCATCGACGGCGTGCGCCTGTGTAAAGCGAAGCGTTTCCGCTATGCCAACAACGATATGCAGGAGCTGGAAGCGCGTCTGAAAGAAGCGCGCGAAGCTGGCGCTCGCCACGTGCTGATCGCCACCGATGGCGTTTTCTCCATGGACGGGGTGATCGCCAACCTGAAAGGTGTCTGTGACCTGGCGGATAAATATGATGCGCTGGTGATGGTCGATGATTCTCACGCCGTGGGCTTTGTCGGCGAAAATGGCCGCGGTTCCCATGAATATTGCGACGTGATGGGCCGCGTCGACATCATTACCGGCACGTTGGGTAAAGCGCTGGGCGGCGCGTCAGGCGGTTACACCGCGGCGCGCAAAGAAGTCGTTGAGTGGCTGCGCCAGCGTTCCCGTCCTTATCTGTTCTCCAACTCCCTGGCGCCGGCTATCGTCGCCGCTTCTATCAAGGTGCTGGAGATGGTGGAAGCGGGCAGCGAACTGCGCGATCGCCTGTGGGCTAACGCGCGCCTGTTCCGCGAAAAAATGACCGCCGCAGGCTTTACCCTCGCAGGCGCCGACCACGCAATCATCCCGGTGATGCTCGGTGAAGCCACCATCGCGCAGGAATTCGCGCGTGAACTGCAGAAAGAAGGTATTTACGTCACCGGTTTCTTCTATCCGGTGGTTCCAAAAGGCCAGGCGCGTATTCGCACCCAGATGTCGGCGGCGCATACCCCTGAACAAATTGAACGTGCGGTGGAAGCCTTTACCCGCATCGGCAAACAACTGGGCGTCATCGCCTAATAAGGGTGTGAGATGAAAGCGTTATCCAAACTGAAAGCGGAAGAAGGCATCTGGATGACCGACGTACCGGAACCGGAAGTCGGCCATAACGATCTGCTGATTAAAATCCGTAAGACCGCGATTTGCGGTACCGACGTGCACATCTATAACTGGGACGAATGGTCGCAGAAAACCATCCCGGTTCCGATGGTGGTAGGTCATGAATATGTCGGTGAAGTCGTGGGTATCGGTCAGGAAGTTCGCGGCTTTAAGCTTGGCGATCGCGTTTCCGGCGAAGGGCACATCACCTGCGGACACTGCCGTAACTGCCGCGGCGGTCGTACCCATCTGTGCCGCAATACCATCGGCGTGGGGGTAAACCGCCCGGGCTGTTTCGCTGAATATCTGGTGATCCCGGCCTTCAACGCTTTCAAAATCCCGGATAATATCTCTGACGATCTGGCATCCATCTTCGACCCGTTCGGCAACGCTGTGCATACCGCGCTTTCCTTCGACCTGGTCGGTGAAGATGTTCTGGTTTCCGGCGCTGGCCCGATCGGCGTGATGGCCGCGGCGGTGGCGAAACATGTCGGCGCGCGTAACGTGGTGATTACCGATGTTAACGAATATCGTCTGGAGCTGGCGCGTAAAATGGGCGTCACCCGCGCGGTCAACGTGGCGAAAGAGAATCTTAACGATGTGATGGCGGAGCTGGGGATGACCGAAGGCTTCGACGTGGGTCTGGAGATGTCCGGCGCGCCGCCGGCGTTTCGTACCATGCTCGATACCATGAACCACGGCGGACGTATTGCGATGCTGGGTATTCCTCCGTCGGATATGTCTATCGACTGGACCAAGGTCATCTTCAAAGGGCTGTTTATCAAAGGGATTTACGGCCGCGAAATGTTTGAAACCTGGTATAAGATGGCGGCGCTGATCCAGTCTGGCCTCGATCTTTCGCCGATTATCACCCACCGTTTCGGTATTGATGACTTCCAGAAAGGCTTTGACGCGATGCGCTCCGGCCAGTCTGGCAAAGTGATACTGAGCTGGGATTAAGCGAATTATCGTCAGGATGACGATAATAAGCATTCTTGCTGCCCATGAATCATGGGCAGCTTATCCTTTTCATATATATCGATAATAAAGTTATTGTTATTACTACGGTCACTATTGAACTGGTGTCGGGTTTATTTATATTCTGCCATATCTTCATATAACAAGGATGAGATATATGGCACACCCTATTTTTATCAGCCGTCTTTGGCAATTGAAGAATATTATCTTGCCGGTACTACTGCTAATGGTAAGTTTTGGCATTCAGGCTGAGCGCAGGCTTGAGCATGGCGTACTGCAAGCCTACTGGAAGGCGCAATGGAGCGATAACGCGACCATTAATGTTCCTGCCCTCGGATTTCGCTATTATTGGCTGGATGACCAGGGGAAATTAAAAAAAGTCATCAATATATATGTTAAGGGAACGCTGAAAGAACAGTTGCTGTTTATTCGGCAGAACTTTAGTGATATCCCGGAAAATTTTATCAAATTTCGCGAGTGGTACGTTAACCAGCAGGGTAGTCTGCTGGTTAATAATATCGCGCAGTATACCGAATGCAGCAGTGAGAATTATAGCGCCGTATTGCTTTCTTTTGTTCCTGTGCAAAATAAACCTGCATCAAATATAGACGATATGAATGCTCAGGTCTCCTGCGGCGGGGACGGGCGCTATCCCTGGTTAACGACATATCATTTACAGCATGAATGGAATCAGCTTTCATTCAAAGAATGGCCAGATGATAATGCGAATAATACATATTCCGTTATGGCTGATGACGTGGTGGTGAAAATACGCACTATTAACAAATACTGGATCTATGCCGCTCTTTACGATGACAGCAAAGCGGATCGTATGAGTGACAAACGGGGGTACATAAGGAGAGGGCATCTCAAACCAGATAACTGACACCCGGTGGTATCGGGCAATGTGATGAAATTTATCTCAAGGTAGATTTATTTAGATTTGGATAACATTTCTAAAATAATACGTATCTATCGCACTATTTCTGCATCGATTTTTTACCTATTCGTTTATACAGTTAGTTTACTCTTCGTTTAATCGCATAAACACTATGTTTAAACTCTCAGTATGCTTGCTGACCTGTAATTCGGCCCGCTTATTACGGGAAGTATTGCCGCCGTTGTTGCGGGTGGCAGATGAGTTTATTGTCGTTGATTCCGGCAGTATGGATGAAACGCTACAGATATGTCAGCAGTTTGGCTTAACGGTTCACCATCACCCCTATGCCGCCCACGGCATGCAGATGAACTATGCGACCTCGCTGGCGACTCATGACTGGGTGCTGTGCATGGATAGCGACGAAATCCTCGATGATGAAGTGGTTGCGGCGATTCTTGCGCTTAAGGCGGGAGAGGAGCCGGATCCGACCTGCGCGTGGCGCCTGCCGCGCTACTGGTTCGTGCTTGGCGAACAGGTGCGGACCATCTATCCCATCTCATCGCCGGATTACCCGGTACGTCTGTTCAACCGTCAGCGGGCCAGTTTTAACCAGCGTCCGGTAGACGATCAGGTGGTCGGCCATCTGACCTCGACCAGGCTGCCGGGCTTTGTCCGCCACGATACCTTCTATTCACTGCATGAAGTGTTTAACAAGCTCAACAGCTATACCACCCGGCTGGTGAAGATGCAGAAGGTCAGGCCGTCGCTCAGCCGCGGGATTATCAGCGCCATCGGTGCGTTTTTTAAGTGGTATTTATTCAGCGGCGCCTGGCGTAGCGGCAAGGTGGGGGCCGTAACCGGTTTGTACGCCACCTTGTACAGCTTCATGAAGTATTTTAAAGCCTGGTATGCCTACAATGGTAAGCAGCAGGGAACCGTGACGGAGAAGCGCACGGATCCCTGATGAAGATTAGTTGGTGGGGCTGTCCCAGCCCTGCCATTTCAACTGGTAATACTGGACCAGCGCGCTCTGGCTGATGCTTTCGCTGAGGATGCTAAAGAAGCGGCTGGCGTTCACCGGCTCCAGCGGACGCTTCGGTTTGCAGTACTTCACGCCATGGAACGGGTTACGCGGCTTCTGCTGTTGCGGCGCGTTTGGTTGGACGGGCGTGTTCGGCGTCGAGTTGTCGACCTGCGGTTCGTTCAGCAGATTACTCGGGCGCACCAGCGTGATATCAGGCGGCAGGTTATAGACCATTTGCTGTAGTACCCGCACCGTTGAAGGATGCGGGTGGCCAATGGCGATCGCCGAACCATTACGCCGCGCCAGTGCGATGGCGCGATTGAACTGAGTGCGGATGTCCGCCTCGTTCTGGGTGTCGTCGAGAAACACTTTGCGTTTAATCACCTTCACGCCGGTACCCTGGGCGGCGCGCATGGCCTGGGTGTTGCCGATGGTCACGCTATCGAGAAAATAGAGATTGTAGCGTTCCAGCGCCTGCATCACCTTTTGCATGCCGAACAGGTTTGAGGTCATGGCGCTACCCATGTGGTTATTCAGCCCGACGGCGTAAGGCACTTTCCCGTAAGCCTCACGGATAATACGTTCGATCTCATCGCTGCTCATATCCGGGCGCAGCGTGTCTTTTTCCAGCGGTTGCTTGCTGAGCGGCGCCATCGGCAGATGGATCAGCACTTCATGGCCCAGATTATGCGCTTTAGTGGCCATTTCCCGGGCGTGGGGGGCATTCGGCAGTACGGCGACGGAGATGGTGGGCGGTAGCGCCAGCACCTTATTTTCCGTCTGCGGACGGTAGCCGAAATCATCGATAACGATAGAGAGTTTACCGGCAAAAACCGGCGCAGCCATAGCCAGCGAACCGGCTACAGCAAGTGCAATCATGCGAAATTGAAGCAAAACTTATCTTCCCAACCACGGCTGTGGATTGACCGCCTGACCCTGGCGGCGAATTTCGAAATAGAGCGACGGACGACCCTGACCGCCGCTACTGCCTACCAGCGCGATAGCCTGGCCCGCGCGGACCTGGGTACCGACGCTGACCAGCGCGCTTTGGTTATAGCCGTAAAGACTCATGTCGCCTTTGCCGTGTTCAACGACCACCACCAGGCCGTAGCCCTGTAGCCAGTCGGCGAGGATCACCCGGCCATCGGCAATGGCTTTGACTTCGGTGCCTTCAGACGCAGCGATAACCATCCCTTTCCAACGTAGTTCACCTTGCAGCTGTTCGCCATAACGATGAAGAATTGTTCCGCGTACCGGCCAGAAGGCCTGCCCGCGCGGCGCGCCGAGGCCGCCGGTTCGCGACATCAGCGAACGTTCGCTTTCGGTTGGTTTATAGGTGGTGCCTTTGCGCGAGGCCTCCTGCTGGCGGTCACGTACCGCCTGGGCATCACGAGCCTCGCGGTCGGCGCGGGCTTTGGCTGCCGCTTCCGCCTGGGCGATGCGGCCGCGCAGGCGCGATTCGTTAGCGCGCAGTTCGCTGAGCTGCTGTTGGCCTTTCTGAATGGAGGATTCGAGGCTGGAGAGCGTCTTTTTACGCTCGTTGCGCGCCTGCTCAAGCTTGGCCTGCTGCGCTTTTTGCTCGTAAACCAGCGTTTGCTGCTGGCTTTGTTTTTCTTCCAGCATCGATTTCTGCACCGCGACTTCTTCGCGCGTCTGCTTGAGCTGGGCGATGGTTTCCTGACGGGCCTGGTTAAAGTAACCAAAATAGGCCTGCAGGCGCTGGTTACGCTGCCCCTCTTCACCACTGAGGATCATCTGCATGCCGGTGTGCGGCCCCTGGCGGAACGCGGCGTCGAGCTGCGCGGCGAGATTCCGTTCCTGGGAGGCGCGCTGGCGCTCCAGCTTAGCGATAGACGCGTTCATATCGTCAATCTGCTTATTGAGCTGATTGAGAGTATCCTGAGTTTCACGCAGTTTGCGCGCGGCGGCGGAAATGGCCTCTTCCTGCGCTTTTAACTGGGCGAGCAGGGAGGCGCGTTGCTGCTGCTGTTGCTTAATCGCGCGCTGTTTGGCGGCGATATCGGCCTGAATGGATTTCAACTGGTCGCGGTCATCGGCGTGAGCGGATGCGGCGCACAGCAATACGCCAGCGCTAAGCGCGCTGGCGTAAAGAACGGATCGAACAGCCGTTGCGATCCATGTATTTGAATAAGTCGCCTTTCCCCTCATGGGGAAGGATTATTCCACGATGAACAGCGGCTTGCCAGTCATCTCTTGCGGGATTTCCATTCCCATCAGCGACAGCATGGTTGGCGCGATGTCGGAAAGCTTGCCGCCTTCGGCCACTTTCACCGTTTTGTCGCCAACGTAGATCAGCGGAACCGGCAGGTTAGTATGCGCGGTGTGCGCCTGTCCGGTCGCCGGATCGCGCATCTGTTCGGCGTTGCCGTGGTCGGCGGTGATCAGCAGCTGGCCGCCGACGGATTCAACGGCCGCGGCCACTTGCTCAATGCAGTGATCCAGCGCTTCAACCGCTTTCACGGCGGCTTCCATCACCCCGGTATGGCCTACCATATCGCCGTTCGGGTAGTTGCAGATGATGGTGTCATACTGACCGCCTTTGATGGCCGCAACCAGTTTCTCGGTCAGCTCGGCGGAGCTCATTTCCGGCTGCAGGTCGTAAGTGGCGACCTTCGGCGAGTTAATCAGAATACGGTCTTCGCCTTTGAACGGATTTTCTACCCCGCCGTTAAAGAAGAAGGTCACGTGCGCATATTTCTCGGTTTCGGAGATGCGCAGCTGGGTTTTGTCGTGCTTCGCCATCCACTCGCCGAAAGTGTTCACCAGTGAAGCTGGTGGATAAGCGCAAGCGACTTTGATGTCGGCGGCGTATTCGGTCAGCATCACGAAATCGAGGTTAACCACTTTCTTACGCGCGAAGCCGTCGAAGTCGGCGTTAACGAAGGCGCGGGTGATTTCGCGCGCGCGGTCAGCGCGGAAGTTCATGAAGATCAGCGCGTCGCCGTCTTCCATTGCGGCATCGGCCTGGCCGGCGGCGCGGATAACGGTCGCTTTGACGAACTCGTCGTTTTCGTCACGGGCGTAGGCTGCCTGCAGGCCCGCCACGGCGGTATCGGCCTGGAATTCGCCTTTGGCCAGCGTCATCAGGTCATAGGCTTGTTCTACGCGATCCCAGCGGTTGTCGCGGTCCATGGCGTAGTAGCGGCCAATGATAGAGGCGATACGGCCTTTGCCCAGCGCGGTGAATTTAGCTTCGAATTTAGCCAGCGTGGCTTCAGCGCTGCGCGGCGGCGTGTCGCGGCCATCGAGGAAAGCGTGCAGATAGATTTTCTCTGCGCCGCGTTCCGCGGCCAGTTCTACCATCGCCATGATGTGGTCTTCGTGGCTGTGAACGCCGCCAGGCGACATCAGGCCCATGATGTGTACCGCTTTACCGGCGGCGACGGCTTTGTCGACCGCGCCGGTCAGCACCGGGTTGGCAAAGAAGGTGCGTTCTTTGATTTCAACGTCCAGACGGGTCAGATCCTGATACACGATACGGCCCGCGCCGAGGTTAACGTGGCCCACTTCGGAGTTACCCATCTGGCGGTCAGGCAGGCCGACTTCCAGACCGGATGCATCAATCAGGGTGTGCGGGCGTTTTGCCCACAGTGCGTCCATTACCGGCGTTTTCGCGCTATAAATGGCGTTATCCTGCTGGTCTTCACGGTAGCCGTAGCCATCCAGAATCACCAGTACCATAGGTTTTTTAGTAACCGACATTGCGACAACCTCATGCTCAAAGACAGAAAATTTGCGTAATTTTACTACAGCTGAATCGATCAAATCACCGTAAAAGATCAAAGAAAGGGAAGGGGTGACGCCACAGTCGATGGCGAAGTCGGTTTTTTTTTCGTGACGGGCCGCAGAAAATACATTACATCGCGCTCACTGGCTGTATTTGCCGCAATGCACAGGTATACTCCTTCCCTGGTTTTTTTATCACTTAGTCGGGAGTTGTAACCCCCCATGCAAGAAATTATGCAATTCATCGGCCGTCACCCGGTCCTGAGCATCGCGTGGATCGCGCTGCTGGGTGCGGTACTGTTCACCACCTTTAAAGGCTTGATGTCAAAAGTTAAAGTCATTACTCGTGGTGAAGCGACGCGTCTTATCAACAAAGAAGAAGCCGTTGTTGTCGACCTGCGTCAGCGTGACGACTTCCGTAAAGGCCATATCGCCGGCGCTATCAACCTGCTGCCTGCCGATATCAAAGCAAATAACGTCGGCGAGTTGGAAAAACACAAAGCACAACCCATTATTGTTGTGGATGGGTCCGGCATGCAGGCGCAAGAACCTGCCAGCCTGCTGAATAAAGCCGGATTCGAAAAAGTCTTTGTACTGAAAGAAGGTATCGTAGGCTGGAGCGGCGAGAACCTTCCGCTGGTACGCGGCAAATAATTTACCCCCGCGTCGTTATGGCGCAGCGGTTCCCCCGATAACCTCTCAGGCGGCGGGGAGCCTCTGCGGCGTAAAATCCCTCGGGGTAAAAACAGGAGTGAGTCATGGCCAATATTGAGATCTATACCAAAGCGACCTGCCCGTTTTGCATCCGTGCTAAAGCGCTGCTGAACAGCAAGGGCGTGACGTTCAACGAACTGCCTATCGATGGCGATGCCGCAAAGCGTGAAGAGATGATCCAGCGCAGCGGCCGGACGACGGTTCCGCAGATTTTTATTGATGCGCAGCACATTGGCGGCTGTGACGACTTGTATGCGCTTGATTCACGTGGTGGACTTGATCCCCTCTTGCGCTAATTTTTACGCTTTCCCCATCCAGGGGCGCGTATTTAAGGACAACACGAAAGGGTTTTACTATGTCAGAACAAAACAGCACCGAAATGACTTTCCAGATTCAGCGCATCTACACCAAAGACGTTTCCTTCGAAGCGCCAAATGCGCCGCAAGTTTTCCAGAAAGATTGGCAGCCGGAAGTTAAACTTGATCTGGATACCGCTTCCAGCCAACTGGCTGAAGGCGTTTATGAAGTGGTGCTGCGTGTCACCGTAACGGCATCGCTGGGCGAAGAAACCGCATTCCTGTGCGAAGTACAGCAGGGCGGTATCTTCTCCATCGACGGCATCGATGGCAACCAGATGGCGCACTGCCTCGGCGCGTACTGCCCGAACATTCTGTTCCCGTACGCTCGCGAGACCGTTACCAGCCTGGTTTCCCGCGGCACCTTCCCGCAACTGAACCTTGCGCCGGTGAACTTTGACGCGCTGTTTATGAACTATCTGCAACAGCAGGCTGGCGAAGGTGCTGAACAACATCAGGATGCCTGATGAACGCGCTTAATGCTGCAATGACTGTGATCGGTGCCGGCTCTTACGGCACCGCTCTTGCCATCACCCTGGCAAGAAATGGCCACGAGGTTGTCCTCTGGGGTCATGACCCGAAACATATCGCGACGCTGCAACACGATCGCTGCAACGCCGCGTTCCTTCCCGATGTGCCCTTCCCGGACACGCTGCGCCTTGAGAGCGATTTAGCGACGGCGCTGGCCGCCAGCCGCGATATCCTCGTGGTGGTGCCGAGCCACGTCTTCGGCCAGGTTCTGCGCCAGATTAAACCGCTGATGCGTTCCGATGCGCGTCTGGTGTGGGCGACGAAAGGTCTGGAGGCCGAAACCGGCCGTCTGCTGCAGGACGTGGCGCGTGAAGCGCTAGGCGATGACATCCCATTAGCGGTCATCTCCGGTCCGACTTTTGCCAAAGAGCTGGCCGCCGGCCTACCGACGGCGATTTCGCTGGCGGCGACGGATCCGCAGTTTGCAGAAGACCTTCAGCGCTTGCTGCACTGCGGTAAAAGCTTCCGCGTCTACATCAACCCGGATTTTATCGGCGTGCAGTTGGGCGGCGCGGTGAAAAACGTTATCGCCATCGGCGCCGGGATGTCTGACGGCATCGGCTTTGGCGCGAATGCACGTACGGCGTTGATCACCCGTGGGCTGGTGGAAATGTCCCGTCTCGGCGCGGCGCTAGGCGCCGATCCGGAAACCTTCATGGGCATGGCCGGGTTGGGCGATCTGGTACTGACTTGTACCGATAACCAATCGCGAAACCGCCGTTTTGGCATGATGCTCGGACAGGGCATGGACGTGCAAAGCGCGCAGGACAAGATTGGCCAGGTGGTTGAAGGCTATCGCAATACCAAAGAGGTTCGCGTTCTGGCGCAGCGTTTAGGCGTCGAAATGCCAATAACCGAGGAAATTTATCAGGTATTGTATTGCGGAAAAATTGCGCGCGAGGCAGCATTGACCTTATTGGGTCGCGCACGCAAGGACGAACGCAGCGCCAACTAGCCGCAGGGAAAGTCTGTTACCTGTATGACCCGGTCAGCGAAGAACTGACCGGTCATAATTCTTATCGTCTGGAGTATGCAATGCCGTGTGAAGAACTGGATATCGTCTGGAACAATATTAAAGCCGAAGCCCGGGCTTTGGCCGACTGTGAGCCGATGCTCGCCAGTTTTTACCATGCAACGCTACTCAAGCACGAAAATCTGGGCAGCGCCCTGAGCTATATGCTGGCGAATAAGCTGGCCTCGCCGATTATGCCTGCTATCGCTATTCGCGAAGTGGTGGAAGAGGCCTATGCCGCAGACCCGGAGATGATCGCTTCCGCCGCCTGTGATATCCAGGCGGTACGTACCCGTGACCCTGCGGTCGATAAATACTCAACGCCGCTGTTGTACCTGAAAGGCTTCCATGCGCTGCAGGCCTATCGTATCGGCCACTGGCTGTGGAATCAGGGTCGCCGCGCGCTGGCTATTTTCCTGCAGAACCAGGTTTCCGTCTCGTTCCAGGTCGATATTCATCCGGCGGCGAAGATTGGCCGTGGGATCATGCTCGACCACGCCACCGGTATCGTGGTCGGTGAAACGGCGGTGATTGAAGACGACGTATCCATCCTGCAGTCCGTGACCCTCGGCGGTACCGGTAAAACCAGCGGCGACCGTCACCCGAAAATTCGCGAAGGCGTGATGATTGGCGCCGGGGCGAAGATCCTCGGCAATATCGAAGTCGGGCGCGGGGCGAAGATTGGCGCCGGCTCTGTGGTGCTACAACCTGTGCCGCCGCATACCACTGCCGCAGGCGTACCGGCGCGCATCGTCGGCAAGCCGGAGAGCGACAAGCCAGCGATGGATATGGATCAGCATTTTAATGGGATTCACCATACCTTCGAGTACGGCGACGGGATTTGATGTATTGCCATTTGCCGCCGCGAAGCTCAGAAAGTAGCCCGGATAAGGCGCAGCGCGCCGCAATCCGGGAACCGCTCAGGTTAGCTGCGCAACACGGCGCCGGGGTATCCCAACTGACGCCAGGCTTCATACACCACCACCGACACCGCGTTTGACAGGTTCATGCTGCGGCTGTCCGGCATCATCGGAATACGGATTTTTTGCTCCGCCGGCAGGGCATCGAGGATGCTGGCCGGCAGGCCGCGCGTTTCCGGACCAAACATCAAGAAATCACCATCCTGATAGCTTACCGCGCTGTGGGCGGGCGTGCCTTTGGTGGTGAGGGCGAACAGGCGCTGCGGCTTCGCGCTGGCGATAAACGCCGCATAATCCGCGTGGCGCTGTACGGCGGTGAACTCGTGATAATCCAACCCGGCGCGTCTCAGGCGTTTATCGTCCCAGGTAAAGCCCATTGGCTCAATGATATGTAAATTGAAGCCGGTGTTGGCGCACAGGCGGATGATATTGCCGGTGTTCGGCGGGATTTCTGGTTCGAATAACACGATGTTCAGCATACTGCCCCCTTAATAGCGGGGGGCAGGATAGCAGATATTTGTTGAACCCTCACCCCGACCCTCTCCCAGAGGGAGAGGGAGAAAACCGATTCCAGCCGGACGGGCCCCTCACCCTGAGGGAGAGGGGCGGCGTAAGGGAAAACGCGGGGAATTACGCGGCGTTACCCTGCTTGAGCGCATCAAAGGTCTGCAGCGCTTCGGCATTCTGCACCAGCGAATCGCGGCTGATTTCGCTGATGGATTTCGCCCCGGTCAGCGTCATCGCCACTTTCATCTCTTTCTCGATAAGGTTGAGCAGATTCGCCACCCCCTGCTTGCCGTGGGTCGCCAGCGCGTACAGATACGCGCGGCCCAGCAGCACGCTGTCGGCGCCCAGGGCGATCATCCGCACCACGTCGAGACCGTTGCGGATACCGCTGTCGGCGAGAATAGTGATGTCGCCTTTAACCGCATCGGCAATGGCGGGCAGGGCGCGGGCGGAAGAGAGCACGCCGTCAAGCTGGCGGCCGCCGTGGTTGGAGACGACAATGCCGTCAGCGCCGAAGCGCACCGCATCGCGGGCGTCCTCCGGGTCGAGGATCCCTTTGATCACCATTGGGCCGTCCCAGAAGTCGCGGATCCACTCCAGGTCTTTCCATGAAATCGACGGATCGAAATTATTCGCCAGCCAGCCGATGTAATCCTCAAGCCCGGTCGGTTTGCCGAGGTAGGCGGAGATATTGCCCAGGTCGTGCGGGCGGCCGTTGAGACCGACGTCCCATGCCCACTGCGGATGAGTGACGGCCTGCCAGTAGCGGCGCATGGCGGCGTTTGGGCCGCTCATGCCAGAATGGGCGTCGCGATAGCGCGCGCCGGGGGTCGGCATATCCACGGTAAAGACCAGCGTGGAGCAGCCTGCGGCTTTGGCGCGCTCCAGTGCATTGCGCATAAATCCGCGATCGCGCAGGACATACAGCTGGAACCACATCGGGCGTTTGATGGTCGGGGCGACCTCTTCAATCGGGCAAACGGAAACGGTAGAGAGGGTAAACGGGATGCCTTTGTCGTCCGCCGCGCCCGCTGCCTGCACTTCGCCGCGGCGCGCGTACATGCCGCACAGCCCGACCGGCGCCAGCGCCGTTGGCATCGCCAGCTTTTCGTTGAATAACGTGGTCTCCAGGCTCAGATCCGACATATTGCGCAGAATGCGCTGGCGGAGCGCCACGTCGGAGAGGTCTTCAACGTTGCGGCGCAGGGTATGTTCGGCGTAGGCGCCGCCGTCGATATAGTGGAACAGAAATGGTGGCAGGATACGCTGTGCGGCGGCGCGATAGTCGCTGGCGGCGGAAATAATCATCACGAGTTCTCCCTGGAATTTTCATTGTGGTCACCGGGCAGGCGGGTAATACGCGCCTGGCGGGCCTGGTCTTCATCAAAACGTTTAATGGTGGCGTGGACAAAACCGAGGTGGGCCATCATCGCCTGGCGGGCGCCTTCCGCGTCGCCGGCGAAGATCGCTTCCATTACCGCCTGATGTTGTTCGGTCAGACGCGCGAACACCGGCGGCACCAGATACATGCGCTGGCGGCTCTGCTTCACCGAGGATTGCAGAAGCTCGAAGAAACCGCGCATGGTTTGCAGCAGCACCACATTATGTGAGGCTTCAGCGATCGCCAGGTGGAAGCGAACATCCGCCTGTGAGGCGAGATCCGGGTCATCGCTGAGGGTGGCTTCAAAACAGAGGCGGATTTTTTCTTTTTCGGCGTCGGTGGCCCGCATCGCCGCATGCCAGGCGGTGCTGGCTTCAATAGCGTGGCGGGCTTCGAGAATATCAAAACTGTAGTCGGGGTCGTCGGCGAGCAGCGTTTTCAGCGGCTGGACGATGTTTTGCTCCGACCAGGGCTCGTGCTGCCAGCGCACGAAGGTGCCGCCGCCGCGACGGCTAAGCAGCACCCCTTCGTTGACCAGCATCGCCAGCGCTTCACGCAGCGAATTGCGTGAAACACCGAGCTGGACGGCAAGCTGGCGCTCGGCGGGCAAACGCATGCCCGCCTCCAGCTGTTGTTCTTCTATCAGCGCCCGGACGCGATTTGCGACGTCGTCAGCCAGGCGTTTTGGCATCACTTTCACGGAATCATCCAGGTTAAGACATAAGCCTGCAGGGTGGTAATCAGGCCCACCATGCAGGTGAATATCAGGCTGTGCTTGACGGTAAAGCGGAACAGGTCCGACTCTTTACCCACTAGGCCTACCGCGGCGCAGGCAATGGCGATCGACTGGGGCGAAATCATCTTGCCTGTCACCCCACCGGTGGTATTCGCGGCGACCAGCAGAATATCGGAGACGCCGATTTGCTGGGCTGCCGTCGCCTGCAGCGCGGCGAATAGCGCGTTAGACGAGGTATCCGAACCGGTCAGGAAAACCCCCAGCCAGCCGAGGAACGGCGAGAAGAAGGTAAACGCGTGGCCGGTATGCGCCAGCGCCAACGCCAGCGTCGATGACAGCCCGGAGTAGTTTGAAATAAAGGCGAACGCCAGCACCATGCCGATGGAGTAAATCGGCAGCGCCAGCTCTTTCAACGTCCCGGCGAAAGTGGTCAGCGCATCCTTTGGCTTCATACGCAGCCAGACGATAGACAGTATAGCGGCGAACAGAATGGCGGTGCCGGTCGCCGACAGCCAGTCGAATTTATACACCGCGGCGTACGGCGTCGCGGCGCTTACCACCGGCGGCATACGGGCGACCATTTTGTCGAGGAACGGTACCGGGATGTTAACCACGAAGTCATACATCGCCCCGCCCGGCGCAAACAGCGCTTTAAACGGCGGTACGCTCCACAGGGTGACGGTGGCGGTGAGGAACAGGAACGGCGACCAGGCGCGCATGACCTGACCGGCGGTGTAATGCGTGCGCGCCAGCGTTTGATCAACCTGCGCGGCGCCCATATCGCCAAAGCGGAAGATACGTACCGGCTGCCAGCGCTTGAGGAACAGCGTCAGGCATACCAGCGACACCAGCGAAGAGATGATGTCCGGCAGTTCCGGGCCGAGGAAGTTAGAGCTGAGGTACTGCGCGATAGCGAACGAGCCGCCTGCGACCATCACCGCAGGCCACGTCTCTTTCACCCCGCGCCAGCCGTCCATAATCGCCATGATCCAGAACAGCACGATAATGGTCAGGAACGGCAGTTGGCGGCCAACCATCTGGCCGATGGCGAAGCTATCGATGCCGGTCACCTGGCCGGCGACCAGAATCGGGATCCCCATGGCGCCGAAGGCCACCGGCGCGGTGTTTACAATCAGGCACAGTCCGGCGGCGTATAGCGGATTGAAGCCGAGCCCGACCAGCAGCGCGGCGGTGATCGCCACCGGCGCGCCGAAACCGGCGGCCCCTTCGAGGAAGGCGCCGAAGGAGAAGCCGACAATCAGCATCTGCAGGCGCTGATCCGGTGTAATCGAAAGAATCGACGAGCGGATAATGTCGAACTGCCCGGTCTTTACCGAGATTTTATAGACGAAGACCGCGGCGATAATAATCCACGCGATAGGCCACAGGCCGTAGAAGAAGCCGTATACCACCGACGATAAGGCGCGATCGACCGGCATTTTGTAGAACAGCAGGGCGACAAGCAGCGCGATGGCTACGGTCCAGGTGGCGGCGACATAGCCTTTAAGCTTGAGCTTAATCAAGGCGAAAAAGAAAAACAGAATCGGTAGTGAGGCGATAAGGCTCGATAGCCAGATATTACCAGCCGGATCGTAATTTTGTTGCCAGAGGTTCATGCAGGTCTCCATCGGGCCACATCCAATGCGTCAGGTTGGGTCTGCGCCCATTGCCGATCACACTGTTTGTAAAATTGGCCCAGCCAAATTGCGATTGTAGGGTTAACGACAATTGATGGTTAACCAAATGTTATGGCATGGCAACGCGTTTGTGATGCAAGGTGATGGATATGTGAACCGATTGACGGTTTAAGAAATAATTGGTTGGGCCAATTTGGCGAGAAAGGGGAAATTGGCTGTGAGTTCACGGCCCGGTAGGGCTACCGGGTTATAGACGACGAACTCACAGCGGCAAAAGATTAAAACTCGCTCTTCGCGAAGCCGGTCATCTCTTTAAGGCCCATTTCGCGGCCCAGCGCGGTCATCGGATGGACGACAACCAGTCCGCGCACGCTTTTCTTCAGCTTGCCCATATCGGCCTGCTCTTTCTTGGTAATGGCGCGACGGTGCGGCATGCTCATCAGCTTCTGCGCTTCTTTGCTCAGCTTCTGCGACTGAACGGAACGCAGGCGCTCGATTTCCGTTTCCAGGGTCGCTTTTTCTTTTTCCAGCTCCGCGTATTTATCGGCGGCTTCGACCAGCGACAGGTCGGCCTGCTGGTGGCGGATGGCGTCGAGACGGTCGCTCAAACGCTTGATTTCATTCTTTTCGACTTCTTTCATGGTAATTTTATCTGTGAATAAAGGGGCTTCGACGTTACATAGTATGGGCCGGGCGGGCCTTTGTTGATAGTTTTTTATCGAAATACTCGTGGCTTCACCGCCGTAAGCATGAGACCTGATATATTATAACTATCTGAATAGTAGCGATATTGTAATTTTAATTAAGCTGTTTATCATTTTTGTGAAGCCTGACGACCATTCAGCACGTTTTCCTCAACTTGCTCCCTTTTTTTCGCCAATCCTTAATCAGATCCCCCTGAACAGAGGAGAGCGTGATGGCGAAAATCGGCGACGGCGTACCACGTATCATCGATAAAACGGTAGATTTCATGGCCTCGAGCCAGGCGTTTATGGAATATCTGAAAAAATGCCCGCGTTTACAGCGGATACCGCGCGATATTCCTGAGGATAAAAAAGCGCTATTTCTGAGTCGTCTGGAGTATTACCGGCAGCTGTACCGGCCGACGTGCGACCAGCAAGAAGCGGAGTCAGAGCGTTGATTTCTGGAAGGCTTTTTTTAAGCTGATTCGGGAAATCAGCTCAGTCAGAGACAACACCATTGTAGAACGTACCATCTGCTGGTAGCGCAGTTTCTGCATTGCCAGCAGTTCCTTATCGCTCTCATCAAACAGCGGCGTTGGCGGAAGCGCGGCGACGCAGTGCAGCTCGCCTAACGGCCCGAGAATTTCATCGTCGGTGAAAGCGTACTCATTGCCGTCATGATTGAGCTCTTCACGCAAGGCCATCAATAGCTCGGCATCTTCGTATTCGGCGCGGCTTATCACCCCAAGGCCGTAGATAAGCTTCAGGCGTACGGAAAGATCGCCCAGCGGCCCACTGCCGTCCAGCAATGGCTCCACTGCGTATTTCACCGCGTAATCGTCTTTGCGGAATACCTGAAGCACCAGAATATTGACCGCCTCCGTCAGGAGTTCGACGGCGGCTATCAGGAAACTTCTTACGGTCTTACCAGCATTTAAACGCTCAAGTACGCGGTTTTCAAATGCCTGTGTTTCTTCCATTATTGCCTGCATATCTGACAGGAGTGGTATTGGGCGCGGCATCGGCCGCGCCAGGTTGTACATCATTTTACCGCGTTGTAGTCGTTAACGGCTTCCGCCACTACAGCGCTTGCCGCATCCAGACCGGAAATCTGCGCCAGCGCGGCCTGTGGCCCTTTTTCGGCAATCAGCGCCGCCAGTTCCTGAGCCTGCGGATCGTCTTCGCTGCGGAAATGCATGGCCGCGGCAATCCCTTTTACCAGGTTCCGGTGCGGCAGGCCGTATTCCAGCGTGCCAAGCAGCGGCTTGATCAAACGATCGCCCGCGCTCAATTTACGCAGCGGCTGGCGGCCGACGCGCTCCACATCATCTTTCAGATACGGGTTCTCAAAGCGACCGAGGATCTTCTGGATATAAGCCGCGTGTTTCTGCGCATCAAAGCTGTAGCGTTTAATCAGCACCGCGCCGCTCTCTTCCATTGCGCCTTTCACGACGGCGCGAATGTGCTCATCGAGAATCGCGTCGCGAATCGTTTGATGGCCCGCCAGTTTCCCGAGGTAGGCGGTTATAGCATGCCCGGTGTTTAAGGTGAATAGCTTACGCTCGACAAATGCCATCAGGTTATCGGTTAATTCCATTCCTGGGATGTTCGGCAGCTCGCCCTTAAACTGGGTTTTATCCACAATCCATTCGCTGAAGGTTTCAACGGTGACTTCCAGCGGATCGTGGGTGGCGGAAGCCGACGGCGGCACGATGCGGTCTACGGCGGAGTCGACGAAGCCGATATGCGCTTCAACCCACGCTTTGTCCTCTTCCGCCAGCGCGTTAAACACATGGCCTTTCAGCTGGCTGGTGCCGCGTACCATGTTTTCGCAGGCGATGATATTCAGCGGGCGTTCAATACCCTGCGCTTTACGTTTCACCAGGCCTTTGGCGATGGCAGGGGCGATACGCTCCAGAACGACGGGGCCGACCGCGGTGGTCACCAGGTCGACATCGGCGATCAGATCCACCACCTCATCGCCAATGCTGCTGACGGCATTCACGCCGGAGACGGTATCAACCTGTTCGTTTTCACCCACCACGTGGACCTGATAGCTATGACGGGCATTCAGGGCATCAAGGACCACCTGATTAACATCGGCGAACGTAAGGGAGATACCGGCGTCAGCCAGCAGTTTGCCAATGAAGCCACGTCCGATATTACCTGCGCCAAAATGTAATGCTTTCATAGTATTAACCTTCAATTAATGTTTTTACCTGAGAGGGCTGGGGTGAGGCTTTTCCCTCACCCCAACCCTCTCCCAAAGGGAGAGGGTATGGAGCGTTGTGGTTATTTATTCAGCAACGATAGGACTTCTTCGACGCTGGTGGTTTTCGCCAGCCGCTCAATCACGGTTTCATCATCCAGTGCGTTGGTCAGGCTGGTGATAACGTGAATGTGTTCGTTGTTGCGGGCGGCGATACCGATGACCAGACGCGCGACTTCATCTTCTTCTTCGCCGAAGCGCACGCCTTCCGGATACTGGCAGAAGACGACGCCGGTTTTCAGTACCCGGTCTTTCGCTTCAATGGTACCGTGCGGTACCGCGATAGATTCGCCAAGATAGGTTGAGGTCAGCTTCTCGCGGTCGAGCATCGCCTGCACGTATTCCGGCTCAACGTATCCGCCTTTCACCAATTGTTCACCGGCGAAGCGAATGGCCTCTTCTTTGGTCGCCGCTTTGCGCCCGAGGAAGATGTTATCCGCACCCAGCTGGAACAGGTTTTTGTCAGTATTATCAAAGCTATCTTTCAGGCTATCGGTGACTTTTACTTCGTTGTCGATGTGGCGCTGCGCCGCTACCAGACGCTCGGTCAGGCTGGTATACAGACCGCTGTCGAGGAAGTTGGTCAGCGAAATATGCTGTGCCTGCGGTACCTGGCGCATGGCGCGCTCGGTCAGGTCGCGGTGGGTGATCACCAGGTCGACATCCGGCGGCAGGTTGTTAATCGCGCTGTTAGTGACAGAGATATTGCTCAGTCCGGCATCCTGGACTTTCTTACGCAGTACCCCGGCGCCCATGGCGCTGGAACCCATACCGGCGTCGCAGGCAACGATGATTTTACGCACGTGGCTAAGGTCGTTAGCCACGTCGCCCGCCGCCAACGGCGTCGCCGCGCCTTTGGACTCGGCTTTCATGTCGTGCATGCGACGGGTTGCGGCTTCGATATCGTCTTCTTCTTTCACTTTGCTGGTTTTCAGCAGGATGGCGGAGACAATAAAGGAGACCGCCATCGCCGCAATAATGGCCGCGATGTTAGCGAAGTAGGCGCCTTTTGGCGTCATCGCCAGTACCGCCAGAATGGAACCCGGGGAAGCCGGGGAAACCAGGCCGCCGTTGAGGATAGTCAGGGTGAAGACACCGGTCATACCGCCGAGGATAACGGCCAGAATCAGACGCGGATTCATCAGCACGTACGGGAAGTAAATTTCGTGGATACCGCCCAGGAAGTGGATGATTGCCGCACCGCCCGCAGACTGCTTCGCGCTGCCGCGGCCAAAGAACATGTACGCCAGCAGAACGCCCATCCCCGGACCCGGGTTAGCTTCAATCAGGAAGAAGATGGATTTGCCAAGCTCATGGGACTGCTGAATACCCAGCGGCGAGAAGATACCGTGGTTAATCGCGTTATTGAGGAACAGGATTTTCGCCGGTTCAACAAAGATAGACGCCAGCGGCAGCATGTCGTGCGCCACCATGAAGTTAACGCCAGCCGCCAGCAGTTTTGACAGCACTTCAACCGCCGGGCCGATGCCGAGGAACGCCAGAATGGCAAGGATCATCCCGATGATGCCGGCGGAGAAGTTATTCACCAGCATTTCGAAACCGGATTTGATCTTACCGTCTACCCAGGCGTCAAATTTCTTAATGCAGTAGCCACCGAGCGGGCCGGCGATCATTGAGCCGAGGAACATCGGCATATCCGCGCCGACGATAACGCCCATGGTGGTGATAGCGCCGACGACGCCGCCGCGTTCACCGCCAACCAACTTACCGCCGGTATAACCGATCAGTAGCGGCAGCAGGTAGGTGATCATCGGGCCGACCAGCTTCGCCAGCGTCTCGTTCGGCAACCACCCTGTTGGGATAAATAACGCGGTGATAATCCCCCACGCGATAAACGCGCCGATATTCGGCATCACCATATTGCTGAGGAAACGACCAAAGCTTTGCACCTTGATCTTGATATCGGATGACATAAAACACCCCTTCTTCTGTTTTGCTTATCGCGCAGGCTGAACGCCCGAGGTTTGTTGTTAATGTGGCGGCAGAGGTAGCCGGACCCTGATTGATAGTGCGAAATCTGGCACTGAATCGTTAAGCTGTCCAGCGAGTGGCTTTTTATGTGATCTTGGTCACATAAATATAGGTGTCTGGTACTTATATGTAGTGATCGTCATCACAAAAATGATGTGTAAAAAAACAACAACAGGCGATGGAAGCCCATGAATCGCATATTTATGTGATATTCGTCACATTATAACTTTGCGATTTTGTTATTTGTTTGTGATGGTCATCACAAAATATTTTGCGCTCAATTCCGCCAGGTGTGATCTGCCGCAGGTTCTGCTTTCCCCAGCGGCCAACGATGTAACTTTGCAACCAGCCTGCGCGAAGAACATTTTTTGCCGCTGATGGCGGAAATGAAAACGGTGAATTATGCTCAAATTGTCAGCCAGCCGCCGCTTCGTCGGCGCTCACAATTCCAATAATCTATTAGCGTGAATCGAGGAAATTATGTTTCTCAATTATTTTGCGCTGGGCGTTCTAATCTTCGTTTTCCTGGTTATTTTTTACGGGATTATTATTTTGCATGATATTCCGTACCTGATTGCGAAGAAACGTAATCATCCGCACTCCGATGCGATTCACGTCGCGGGGTGGGTCAGCCTGTTTACGCTGCACGTAATATGGCCATTTTTATGGATCTGGGCCACTCTCTATCAGCCGGCGCGCGGCTGGGGAATGCAGCATAAGCCGAATGAAGCAGGGACTGATGGCGCTGACAGCGAGCTGGCGCAACTCAATCAGCGTATCGCTGAACTCGAACATAAAATCGCGCATCTGCAGCCGACAGCGCCGCCATCCTCAACGGAGAAATAATCATGGACCTGTTGATCATTTTGACGTACGTGGCCATTGCGTGGTCGGTATTTAAAATATTCCGTATTCCGGTAAATAAATGGACGGTCCCGACCGCGGCCCTGGGCGGCGTATTTATTGTTAGCGCGCTTATTTTATTAATGAACTATAACCACCCTTATACTTTTACTGCGCAGAAAGCGGTTATTTCCATTCCTATTACGCCGCAGGTTACCGGCATTGTTAGCAGCGTGACCGATAAAGCCAACCAGCGGGTGAAAAAGGGCGAGGTACTATTTACTATCGACCCGGCGCGCTACCAGGCGCGTGTCGACAGGCTGCAGGCCGATCTGGTCACCGCTCTGCACAGTATCAATACCCTGAAAGCCCAACTGCAGGAAGCGCAGGCTAATACTGTGCGCGTCTCCGCCGAGCGCGACCGGCTGTATAAAGATTATCAGCGCTATTTGAAAGGCAGCCAGGCGCGGGTCAACCCATTTTCGGAAAGCGATATCGATAATGCGCGGCAAAACTATCTTGCCCAGGATGCGTTGGTGAAAGCCTCGGTTGCCGAGCAGGCGCAGATTCAGAGCCAGCTGGATAGCACGCTGAATGGCGAACAGTCGCAGGTGGTGAGCCTGCGCGCGCAGTTGGCGGAAGCGAAATATAACCTCGATCAGACCACCGTCCGGGCGCCGAGCGATGGTTACATTACCCAGGTGCTGATTCGCCCGGGAACCTACGCCGCGTCGCTGCCGCTGCGCCCGGTGATGGTCTTTATTCCGCAACAGAAACGGCTAATTGTCGCCCAGTTCCGCCAGAACTCGTTGCTCAGGCTGGAGGCCGGCGATGATGCCGAAGCGGTGTTTAACGCCCTGCCAGGCCAAGTATTCCACGGTAAACTGGTCAACGTATTGCCGGTGGTGCCGGGCGGGACTTATCAGGCGCAGGGTTCGCTGCAGTCGCTGAGCGTCACGCCGGGTAGCGATGGCGTGCTGGCGACAATTGAACTGGATCCCGATGCGCAGGTCGATGCGCTGCCCGACGGCATCTACGCCCAGGTGGCGGTCTATTCCGACCATTTCACCCACGTGTCGGTGATGAGAAAAGTGCTGCTGCGCATGACCAGTTGGATGCACTACCTCTATCTCGATCATTAATGCGATCGGCGGCAGGTTGAGACAACGTCGCGCCTGCCATTTGCCTGCGCCTGAACCATACTGATCTTTTCGTTGGCGAAAGGAGCAGGCAATGAAACTGATCGGCAGCTATACCAGTCCTTTTGTACGCAAAATTTCCGTTATCTTGCTGGAAAAGGCGATCCCCTTCGAGTTTGTGAACGAATTCCCCTATAACGATGTCAACGGTGTGGCGCAGTACAACCCGCTGGGAAAAGTCCCGGCTTTGCTGACCGATGACGGCGCGTGCTGGTTTGATTCGCCCATTATTGCGCAATATCTGGAACTGCTAAACGTCGCGCCGGCGATGCTGCCCGCGGAACCTCTGGCGGCGCTGAAGATGCGCCAACTGGAAGCCTTGTCTGACGGCATCATGGAGGCGGCGATCGCACTGGTGCGGGAAAAAGCGCGTCCGGCGGCCCAGCAGTCAGAAACCGAACTGCTCCGCCAGCGGGAAAAAATCGCTCGCGGCCTTGATATGTTGGAAGGGTACGCCGCCGACGGTACCTTGCGTCACGGTGAGCTGAATCTGGCGACCATTACTGCCGCCTGCGCTATTGCTTATCTGAATTTTCGTCGCGTGGCGCCCGGCTGGTGCGCGACGCGGCCAAAACTGGTCAAACTGGTCGAGACGTTGTTTCAGCGATCCAGTTTTGCCCGTACCGAACCGCCAGGGAGTTGACCCAGGCAGGTAACAGTTTCCTCGCGCAGGCGTTACAATCGCCACTCATTGTTGACTCCCTCTCCCGTCGGGAGGGGGGAAAATAACTTATCGTCAGGTTCACTCATGTCTACCGATACTCGCGCGCTTTATACCCGGCTTCCGGCCATTGACCGTTTACTTCGCGATCCCGCTTTTGCTTTACTGCTCGATCGCCATGGCCATTCGCAAATCGTGGCGCTTCTGCGCCAGATGTTGGATGAGGCGCGGGAACATATCCGCCAGGCGCAGGCATTGCCAGAGTGGTGCGACGACTGGCCGCAGGAGACCGCCAGCCGGCTGAACCATAGTCAGCAGAGCGCGCTGCGTCCGGTATTCAACCTGACGGGCACCGTGCTGCATACCAATCTGGGGCGCGCTATCCAGGCGGAAGCCGCGGTGCAGGCGGTGGCGCAGGCGATGCGCGCGCCGGTCACGCTGGAATACGATCTCGACGATGCCGGGCGCGGTCATCGCGACCGGGCGCTGGCCGATCTGCTGTGCCGGATCACCGGCGCGGAAGATGCCTGTATCGTCAATAACAACGCGGCGGCGGTGCTGCTGATGCTGGCGGCGACGGCCAGCGGGAAAGAAGTGGTGGTCTCGCGCGGCGAACTGGTCGAGATCGGCGGCGCATTTCGCATCCCCGACGTCATGCGCCAGGCCGGTTGTTTGCTGCATGAAGTGGGCACCACTAATCGCACCCACGCCAAAGATTATTGTCAGGCTATCAATGAGCAGACTGCGCTGCTGATGAAAGTGCATACCAGCAACTACAGCATTGAAGGCTTTACCAAAGCGGTCGATGAGGCGGAGCTGGCGGAAATTGGCCGCGAACATGGCGTGCCGGTGGTGGCCGATCTCGGCAGCGGCTCGCTGGTGGATTTGAGCCAGTACGGTTTGCCGAAAGAACCGATGCCGCAGGAATTGATTGCGGCGGGCGTGAACCTGGTGAGCTTTTCCGGCGATAAGCTGCTCGGCGGACCGCAGGCGGGGATTATCGTCGGCGATCGGGCGCTGATCGCGAAGTTACAGAGTCATCCGCTTAAGCGCGCGCTGCGGGCGGATAAAATGACGTTGGCGGCGCTGGAGGCGACTCTGCGCCTGTATCTGCATACGGAGGCGCTGGCCGACGAGCTGCCGACACTACGCCTGCTAACCCGCCGCGCCGAAGATATTCGTCAGCAGGGCGAGCGCATTCAGCCTGGGCTGGCGGCGCACTATAGCGATTTTGACGTGCGCGTCGAAGCGTGTTTATCGCAAATCGGCAGCGGTTCGTTGCCGGTCGACCGACTGCCCAGCGCCGCGTTAACCTTTACGCCGCGCGATGGTCGCGGCAGCCAGCTGGAAGCGCTGGCCGCCCGCTGGCGCGCCTTGCCGATACCGACGATCGGCAGAATTTATGATGGCCGCTTATGGCTGGATCTGCGCTGTCTTGAAGATGAACCCCGGTTTATGGAGATGTTATTGAGATGATTATTGCCACCGCCGGACATGTGGACCACGGCAAAACCACGCTGCTGCAGGCGATTACCGGCGTCAACGCCGATCGTCTGCCGGAAGAGAAATCACGCGGTATGACTATCGATCTCGGCTACGCCTATTGGCCGCAGCCTGATGGCCGGGTGTTGGGTTTTATCGATGTGCCGGGGCATGAAAAGTTTTTGTCCAACATGTTGGCCGGCGTGGGCGGGATCGATCACGCGCTGCTGGTGGTGGCCTGCGATGACGGCGTGATGGCGCAAACCCGCGAGCACCTGGCAATTCTGCAGTTAACGGGAAAACCGACGTTAACCGTTGCGTTGACCAAAACGGACCGCGTGGACGCGGCGCGGGTTGCCGAAGTCCGGGCACAGGTGGAATCCACGCTGAGCGAGCTGGGGTTCGACGACGTGGCTTTCTTCGCCACCGCGGCGACGGAAAACCTCGGCATTACCGAACTGCGCAGCCATTTGCTCCAGCTGACCGAGCGCGCGCATCCGCAACAGCAGCGTTTTCGTCTGGCGCTGGATCGCGCCTTTACCGTTAAGGGCGCGGGGCTGGTGGTGACCGGGACGGCGTTATCCGGCGAGGTAAAAATCGGCGATACCCTCTGGCTGACCGGGGCCAATAAACCGATGCGTGTCCGCGGGCTGCATGCGCAGAATCAGCCGGTTGAACAGGCGCAGGCCGGGCAGCGTATCGCGCTGAACATCGTTGGCGACGCGCAAAAAGAGGATCTCAGCCGCGGCGACTGGCTACTCTCGGCGCAGCCCGCAGAACCTTGCGAGCGGGCGATCGTCGAACTCATCTGTCACGCGCCGCTCAGCCAGTGGCAGTCGCTGCATATCCACCATGCCGCCAGCCATATCACCGGCCGCGTTTCGTTACTGGAAGGCAATCTGGCCGAGCTGGTGCTGGATACGCCGCTGTGGCTGGCGGATAACGATCGCCTGGTGTTGCGCGATATCTCCGCCCGTTTGACGCTGGCCGGCGCGCGGGTGGTGACGCTGAATCCGCCGCGCCGCGGTAAACGCAAGCCGGAGTATCTGCAGTGGCTTTACGCGCTGGCGGCAGCGCAGGGCGACGATGCGCAGGCGTTGGATATTCATCTGCAGCGCGATGCGGTGCGTCTTGACGAGTTTGCCTGGGCGCGGCAGCTGAGCGCCGACGGCCTGACGGCATTAATTAACCGTCCGGACTACCTGCAGGCCGGGAATAGCCTGCTTAGTGCGCCGCTGGCCGCCCGCTGGCAGAAAAAACTGCTCGACGCGCTGGCCCGTTATCACGACCAGCATCGCGATGAGCCGGGGCCGGGGCGTGAACGTCTGCGGCGGATTGCGCTGCCGATGGAAGATGAAGCGCTGGTGCTGTTATTGATTGAACAGATGCGCAGCAGCGGCGTCATTCAAAGCCATCACGGCTGGCTGCACCTGCCGGAACATAAAGCCGGGTTTACCGATGAGCAGCAGGCCATCTGGCAGCGTGCGGACTCGCTCTTCGCCGATGAGCCATGGTGGGTGCGCGATCTGGCGCGCGATCTGAACGTCGAAGAGTCGTTGATGCGCGCGGTGCTGCGCCAGGCGGCGCAGCAGGGGATGATTACGGCGATCGTGAAAGATCGTTATTATCGCAACGATCGGATTGTTGAATTTGCGCAATTGATCCGCCGCCTGGATCTGCAGCGTGGTTCCACCTGTGCGGCGGATTTTCGCGATACGCTGAATATTGGCCGTAAACTGGCGATTCAAATTCTCGAATATTTCGACCGCATTGGCTTTACCCGCCGTCGGGGCAACGATCATCTACTTCGCGATGCGCTGTTATTCCCTGAAAATAAAAACGGCGAATAATCACGCAAATGAAAAATTAAGCCGGTAATGTTTAACAGTACGTTAAAAATGAAAATATTAACGTACTGTTTTTCATCAAATTTCTTGCCATAAATGGCGTTCAGGTCATGTTTTTTATTTCGACATCCTCGTACCCTTCCATGATATTCACCTAAATGAAGGAATCATCATGGCTGCATCGACTTTTTATATTCCGCCAGTAAACGTTATTGGCGCTGGTTCTGTTACTGAAGCGATGAATACTATCCAGCAATACGGATATCGTCGGGCATTAATTGTCACCGACGCGATGCTGAATAAATTAGGTATGGCGGGTGAAGTACAAAAGGCGTTACAGGAGCGGGATATTTTCAGCGTGGTGTATGACGGCGTGCACCCGAACCCGACGACTCTGAACGTCGAAAGCGGTCTGGCGCTGCTGAAAGAGAATAACTGCGACTGCGTGATTTCCCTGGGCGGCGGTTCCCCGCACGATTGCGCGAAAGGTATCGCGCTGGTCGCGGCAAATGGCGGAAACATCCGTGACTATGAAGGGGTGGACCGTTCGGCAAAACCGCAATTGCCGATGATCGCTATCAATACCACCGCCGGTACGGCTTCCGAAATGACCCGCTTCTGCATCATTACCGATGTCGATCGCCACATCAAAATGGCGATTGTCGATAAGCACGTGACGCCGGTTCTGTCGGTTAACGACTCCTCGCTGATGATGGGGATGCCGAAATCGCTGACCGCCGCCACCGGTATGGACGCGTTGACTCACGCTATCGAAGCCTATGTTTCTATCGCGGCGACGCCGATCACCGATGCCTGCGCATTGAAAGCGATGACCATGATTTCACAGAATTTAACTCACGCAGTGGAAGATGGCGGCAATGAACAGGCGCGTGAAGCGATGGCCTATGCGCAGTTCCTTGCCGGTATGGCCTTCAACAACGCGTCGCTGGGCTACGTCCACGCGATGGCGCACCAGCTGGGCGGCTTCTACGATCTGCCGCACGGCGTCTGCAACGCCGTACTGCTGCCGTTTGTGCAGGAGTACAACTGCAGCGTCGCCGCCGCGCGTCTGCGTGACTGCGCGCAGGCGATGGGCGTGAACGTTGCCGGGCTGAACGATAAGCAGGGCGCGGAAGCCTGCATCGCGGCCATCCGCGAGCTGGCGCGTAAAGTTGGCATCCCGGCCGGTCTGCGCGATCTGAACGTTAAAGAAGAGGATATCCCGCTGCTGGCCAGCAACGCGCTGAAAGATGCCTGCGGTTTAACCAATCCGATTCAGGCGACTCACGAAGAAATCATGGCGATTTTCCGCGCCGCGATGTAATCCTAAAAACTCCCCGGCGGCGATACGCCGCCGGGTGAAGCGCCATTCTCCCCGGTTTTACCCAAATTTGATGTCGCATTTGCCTAAAACGTTGCTGATTCCATTCAGGATCAAAGCGCGTAGCGGGGCTTTTCTGGCACGCTGCGTTTTTATCCCGAATGGAGTTGAGGATGAACCGGTTTATTATCGCCGATACGCAAAAGTGTATCGGCTGCCGAACCTGCGAGGTGGCCTGCGTGGTGTCGCATCAGCAGGATCAAGATTGTTCTACCGTTTCTGCAAGACGCTTTGCGCCGCGGATTCGGGTGGTTAAGAGCGATGAGCTATCAACGGCGACGCTGTGCCGTCAGTGCGAGGATGCGCCCTGCGCGAACGTCTGCCCGGAAGGGGCAATACGCCATGAAGGCGACGTCTGGCGAGTCGATCAACGGCTATGCATTGGTTGTAAAAGCTGTATGGTGGCGTGCCCTTATGGGGCGATGACGGTGATGTTGACCGACGAAGGCGTGCAGGCGCTGAAGTGCGATCTGTGCGCGCACCGGCAAACGGGGCCGGCGTGCGTAGCGGCCTGTCCGACTCAGGCGCTGCGCTGTATTGAGCCCGCCGAGCTGGAAAGATTAAGCGCCGAGCGCCGCCGTTGGGCGGCGCAGGCAATGTAATCGGATGTTCCCGGTCAGTCATGGCCGGGAAACACCATCAGGCGTCTTGCTCCTGCCAGGCGCGCTCAATCTCTTCGGCAAGAATTTTCACTCCCGCCTCGATTTTCTCCGGGTCCGGCACGTAGTTCATGCGCATGCACTGATGCGTATGCGGCCACGGCTTGTCCAGCCCCGGGAAGAAGTAATCGCCCGGCACCATCAGCACACCGCGTTGTTTCAGGCGCTGATACAGCAGCTCGGTGGAGATCGGCAGATCCTTAAACCACAGCCAGAGGAAAATCGCCCCTTCCGGTTTATGAATCTGGCAGCGTTCTTCCGGCAAATAGCGGCGAATGGTAGCGATAGTTTCCTGAACACGCTGATAATAGAACGGTTTAATCACCGTCTCCGACAGACGCAGCAGGTCTTTACGCTTAATCATTTCGCACATCATTGCCGGACCAATGCCGCCCGGAGCGAGGCTGATAATGCCGTTCATATTGCTGATGGCGGTAATGATTTTCTCGTTGGCGATGATAATGCCGCAGCGCGTGCCCGGCAGGCCGAGCTTGGATAAGCTCATGCACAGCACGATGTTCGGATTCCACAGCGGGCGCGCTTCGCTAAAAATAATACCCGGGAAAGGCACGCCATAGGCGTTATCAATAACCAGCGGGACGCCGTGCTGATTGGCGAGGGCATCCAGCTTAATAAGCTCTTCGTCGGTAATGACGTTGCCGGTCGGGTTGGTTGGCCGGGAGACGCAGATCATCCCCGTCTCTTCGGTGATCTGCAGATGTTCGAAGTCCACGTGATACTTAAACTGGCCTTCCGGCAGCAGCTCAATGTTGGGACGGGTGGCGACAAACAGATCCTCTTCCAGCCCGGAATCGGCGTAGCCGATATATTCTGGCGTCAGCGGGAACAGCACTTTGCGGGTGGTGCCGTCGGCACGGCGGCCGGCAAACAGGTTAAATAAGTAGAAAAATGCACTCTGGCTGCCATTTGTTAGAGCAATATTCTGTGGTTCGATCTCCCAACCTAATTCTTCGCGCAGCATTTGCGCAAGCAGGGTCAGAAGCTCGCTTTTCCCTTGCGGACCATCATAATTGCAAAGCGCATCAAGGGCTTTGCCGTTATCCAGCATATCGGCCAGCAGGCTATTGAAGTATTCATTCATCTCCGGGATTTGCGCGGGGTTGCCGCCGCCCAGCATGATCGCGCCCGGTGTGCGCAGGCCGTCATTGAGGTCTTCCATCAGGCGGGTGATGCCTGAATGACGGGTGAATTTGTCGCCGAAAAGTGAAAATGTCATCGCGGATATTCTGTTGGTCTTCTGGAAAGGGAATTACCATAACGCCAGCGTCAACGCGGTGCAAATCGGCACAGGAGGGAGCGATTTATTTTTTGTTCTGCTAATAGGGGAGATATTAGTAATTTGTGCTGAAAAGGCTCCCGCCAGCGGCAAGGAGCCCGGTAAGCGACTGCTATTGCTGTCCGGCCCAGACAACCATCACTTTATCAGCGCTGCTTTCACGCACGAAACCATAGCCCTGCTCTAGCGTCAGCGTCTGTTGTTTACCCATACCAATGGCCGGATGGCGGGCACGGAATTGGGCGATTTTTTGCCAGTGCGCGACGTTATCGGATGCGCTACCGACCACATCCTGCCAGTTCATATCGGAGCGAGTACCCTGCAGCGGGTCGGAACCCGTGGGGCCGAACGGGCGTGAAGATTCATCGCCATAGAAGAGTTGTACGGCGCCTGGCGCGAGTAATAGCAGTTCCGCCGCCCGGCTGCCGCCTTCGCGGAACAGGCGGGTATCGTGCGAGGAGAGATAGCTCAGCACGTTGAAATCCTGCAGCTTGTCCGCCATCTGCTGCCAGGTGGCGTCCATGTTTGCAAGACAGTTTGCTGCTTTCGCCGCTTGATCCTGATAATCGAAATTAATCATCGCGTCGAAACCGTGGCGATAGTAGTCGCTCTGCATCACGCCGTGGCCCCAGGCCTCGCCGGTCATCCAGAATGGCGCGTCATCCAGCGCTTTCTGCGGATTCGCTTTTTTCCAGTCTGCCAGCGCGGCCGTGGCCTGCGTTTTGAGCTGCTGCCAGGCGTCCAGTTCGACGTGTTTCGCAGTATCGACGCGGAAACCGTCAATCCCGTAGTCGCGTACCCATTGGCTAAGCCAGTGGGTCAGATAGTCGCGCGGCGTGTAGCCGGCTATCTCTTTGGCGGCGGTATCTGGTTTGTGACGATAGAAATTTGGCAGGCCAGAAGGGATCGTCGATTCGGTTTTCAGGTCCGGCAGGAACGCCAGCGACATGGTGAAATCGTCGAAACCCGGATTATCGTAGTCGCCGATATCGGTGCGGATCCATTTTTTCCCCCACCATTGTTCCCAGCCTGCTTTATCGCTGAAGTTGATGTAATCATTGAAGCTGTGCCAACTTTGCCCCGACGCCGGTTTCCAGTCGGTCCAGCGCTCGCCAAGCGTTTTTTTCAGTTCATCGCCTTTCAGATACAGCGAGCCGAAGTGAAATTCCTGCATATCGGCGAGCGTGGCGTAACCGGCG
Organism: Klebsiella sp. JN_Kp122; assembly: GCF_040062085.1. NCBI lineage: Bacteria > Pseudomonadati > Pseudomonadota > Gammaproteobacteria > Enterobacterales > Enterobacteriaceae > Klebsiella > Klebsiella sp. JN_Kp122. The sequence goes on along the minus strand of NZ_JBEAHW010000019.1, from coordinate 208,258 downwards.
TGATTCATGACGATATCAAACAGCACGCGTATACCGCGCCGATGGGCCTCATCAACCAGTTGTCGAAGGTCGGCTTCGTCGCCCATGTTGGCGTCAAGACGGGTCCAGTCCTGGGTGTAGTAACCGTGATAGGCGTAGTGGGGAAAGTCGCCTTTGGTGCCGCCGCCGACCCAGCCGTGAATTTGCTCCAGCGGTGAACTTATCCATAGCGCGTTGACGCCAAGCTGTTGAAGATAATCCAGCTTGCTGGTCAGCCCTTGTAAATCGCCGCCGTGGAAGGTGCCTATCTCCTGCATACCGTCTTTATGGCGCCCGTAGCTGTTGTCGTTGGCCGGATTGCCGTTGACGAAGCGATCGGTCAGGACAAAATAGATCGTGGCGTTGTGCCAGTTAAACGGCGCGCTGGCGGCGCTATTCGCTTGTTCAAGCAGCAGGAGCCCATTACTACCAGCGGCGGGCCGCAGCGTGACTTTGCCCGCTTTCACCGTGGCGATATTACCGCTATAAAAATCGCGGACCTGGCTTCCTTCAGCGAACGTTTGGCCGACGTCGAGCGTCAGCGGTTTACCATCCCATTTGGGACACTGGCGCAGCAGCGGCTGCGTGCTGGCTGTTTCCTGTTCCGCCAGCGACAGCATCAGCGTTGGCGTACCGGAGCGGGTATCGACTTCCAGCGTATAGCGCCCGTCGCGGAACACGCGCCACTGCGGCGGCGTATCCCGGCAGGGTTCCAGCGACAGCATCTGATTGAGTTTTATCGCCCCCGCAGGCTGCCAGCACTGTTGGTCAAAACTTATCCGCAAAGGGCGGGTACCCTTCGTCACCTCATTTTGCGTCGTGAAACGGCCTGCATCCTGTTCAGTGAAGGCGGGGAAGTCAGCGGTTGTCCAGGCGGCAAAGGCCATCCCGGGCAGCAGTAGCGAGGCAAGCGCAGCGAGTTTCATGCTGGAGTCCTGTTAGTGGTTTTTATCACAGTGTGTCTGCGCGCCATAAGGTTGAAATCATCCCGCCGGTAATTTTGCGGGGAGGATGAAAAGGGGTGAGTGATTTAGCTCAAAAAATGAGCTATAAATGAGACGGAGATAGCATTTCTGCGCATTCGCTACGGTGCAGAAACCGATTTCAGGTGACAGCAATTCGGAATTGGACTATTTCTCTTGATGCTCTCTCTGGGTATTTTTGATACTATTCGCGATTCAACTATCGATTTTTTGCGAAAAACAAGGTGTTGGAATGAGTAAATCCGACCAGGAGACCTAATGATATCGATTCCCATGCGACGATATGGGGCTGCGATACTCATGTTACTTACCTGTATATTTTCAGGTAGTGTGTTGGCGACAACGCACACAGCAACAAAGAGTCATAAAGCCTCAGTAGTTAAGAAAGTAAAGAAGCCCAGTAGTATCAAGGTTAGCAGTAAACAAGAGTATTCTCGCAATAGTGTAAAGAGCAGTTCACTTCCTGATTTGCGAAAATACCCTTCCGGGACACCAAGGAAAAAAGCGTTTCTCCGGACGGTTATGCCTTACATTACAAAGCAAAATCAAGCGATCACGGCAGATCGTAACTGGCTTGTCTCTAAGCAATACGACGGCCGTTGGTCGCCGAGCGAGCAGGCGCGTCTGAAAGATATCGCCTCACGTTATAAAGTGAAGTGGTCTGGCAATACTCGCCGTATACCATGGAACTCGTTGCTTGAGCGCGTCGACATTATTCCAAACAGCATGGTGGCGACCATGGCGGCGGCGGAAAGCGGTTGGGGCACCTCGAAGCTGGCGCGCGTGAACAACAACCTGTTTGGTATGAAGTGCGGCGGCGGCAATTGTCGCGGTGCGATGAAAGGCTACTCCCAGTTTGAATCGGTCGAGCAGTCGGTTCAGGCTTACGTGAGAAACCTTAACACGCATCCGGCTTATTCATCCTTCCGTAAGTCTCGCGCACAGCTGCGTAAGACGGACCAGGAAGTGACTGCCAGCGCGATGATCCACAAGTTGAAGGGGTACTCGACGAAAGGGTCGAGCTATAACAACTATCTCTTCGCTATGTATCAGGACAATCAGCGCTTAATTGCCGCTCATATGTAATCATCAATGCCCGGTGCGTAAGCCCGGGCATTTTTCTTTTCTGCTACATCATCACTTCACTGTGCCGATCGCGGTATTCTTTCGGCGTCACGTCGTACTCTTTCTTAAACACTGAATAGAAATACTGCAGCGACGGATAACCGCACATCTGCGAAATTTCGTTTATCGATAGCGTGGTGGAGACCAGCAGGCTGCGCGCTTTTTCCAGCTTTTCGCTGTGGATCACCGTGTGGATGGTCTCGCCGACCTCTTCTTTAAAGCGTTTCTCCAGATTAGAGCGAGAGATGCCGACGGCGTCGAGCACCTGCTCAACCTTGATGCCTTTGCAGGCGTGATTGCGGATATAATGCATCGCCTGAATCACCGCAGGGTCGGTGAGCGAGCGATAATCGGTGGAGCGCCGCTCAATAACGCGCGTCGGCGGCACCAGCAGCCGCTGTAGCGGTAGCGCTTCGTTTTCCAGTAATCGATGCAGAAGTTTCGCCGCCTGGTAGCCCATCTGCCGGGTCCCCTGCGCCACGGAAGAGAGCGCGACGCGGGAGAGGTAGCGGGTCAGTTCTTCGTTATCGATGCCAATGACGCACAATTTTTCCGGCACCGGAATATGCAGCAGCTCACAGGCCTGCAGGACGTGACGTGCCCGGGCATCGGTCACGGCGATAATGCCGGTTTGCGGCGGCAGCGTTTGTAGCCAGTCGGCGAGCCGATTTTGCGCATGCTGCCAGTTCTCCGGCGCGGTCTCCAGCCCCTGATAGACCACGCCACGGTATTTCTCTTTGGCGACTAGCTGGCTGAAGGCGTGTTCGCGCTCCATCGCCCACCGCTTGCCGCTGGAGGTCGGTAGCCCGTAAAAAGCGAAACGGTTCACGCCTTTTTCTTTCAGATGCAGGAATGCGCTTTCGACCAGCGCGGCATTATCGGTGGCGATATAGTGAACAGGCGGATAGCATTCTGGCTTATGGTAGGAGCCGCCGACGCCGATAATTGGCACTTTGACATCCGCCAGCAGCTTTTCTATCTCCGGGTCGTCGTAATCGGCGATAACGCCATCGCCCAACCACTCTTTGATGTTTTCGATACGCGCGCGAAAATCCTCTTCGATAAAAATATCCCATTCCAGCTGTGATGCCTGCAGATATTCGCCAACGCCTTCAACCACCTGACGGTCATAGGCTTTGTTGGCGTTGAATAACAGCGTAATGCGGTGACGCTTTTCAAACATAGATGATATTCCTGCTCTTACCCCGGTCATACAATACCGGCTAATGCCCGAATTATTTCAAGCGCCTTTTGGCGAAGTTTGGCGGTGGCGCAAGTTATTCGGGCATTTTTCATAGTGATACCGTTATGTTCTCCGCTTGGTAGCCGAATCCATCCAGACCGCCAACAGTAAAATGGCGCCTTTGACGATGTATTGCCAGAAGGTGGCGACGTCCATCATGCTCATGCCATTATCCAGTGCCGACATAATAAACGCCCCCATTACGGCCCCTGCCACGCTGCCGATACCGCCCGCCAGGCTGGTGCCGCCAATCACGCAGGCGGCGATGGCGTCCAGTTCGGCGATATTGCCGGCGGAAGGCGAACCCGCTCCCAGTCGCGAACTGAGGATCAACCCGGCGATGGCGACCATCAGGCCGTTAATAGCGAAGACTGCCAGCTTGGTGCGCTCGACGTTAATCCCGGAGAGGCGGGCCGCTTCCAGATTGCCGCCAATGGCATAGATACGACGGCCAAAAGCGGTGCGGGTCGCCATAAACATGCCCGCCAGCAGCAGGGCGGCGAGTATGAGCACCGGCGTCGGCACGCCGCGATAATCATTGAGCAACCAGATAGCGCCCAGCACGATAACTGCGGTGATGGTCTGACGGCCAACGGCGCCGCCAGAACTGGTGGTCGCCAGCCCTAACGCCTGCCGGCGCATCCGCCCGCGCCATTGCCAGATGATAAAGGCCGCCATGCCAATAACGCCGATACCAAAGCCGATGCCGTCCGGTAAATAACTTTGGCCGATTTGCGACATCGCCGGCGTGGTGGGCGAGACGGTGGTACCGTTGGTAATACCGATCAGAATTCCGCGAAACGCCAGCATGCCGGCAAGGGTAACAATGAAAGAGGGCACCTTGCGATAGGCGACCCACCATCCGTTCCACGCGCCGAGCAGCAGCCCCATGACCAACGTAACGAGGATGGTGAGCGGCAGCGGCCAGCCGAGCCAGACGTCGAAAATCGCCGCCGCGCCGCCGAGCAGCCCCATCATCGAGCCGACAGACAGATCGATTTCCGCCGAAATGATCACGAACACCATGCCGACGGCGAGGATGCCGGTGATGGCGGTTTGCCGCAGGAGGTTGGAGATATTACGCGCGCTCAGATAGGCGCCGTCGGTAACCCAGGTAAAGAACAGCATAATGGCGATAATCGCGGCGATCATCACGAAAACCTGGAGATTGAGCCCTTTCAGCGCCGGAAAAACGGCAGGGGCGGATGGCGTAAGTTTGATTTCAGACGACGTGTTTTTCGACATGGCGTTCGCTCCTCAGTGCGGCTTCCATCACCTGTTCCTGGGTCAGACTTTGATTATGCAAATCGGCCTTAAGCTTGCCTTCGTGCATCACCAGCACCCTATCGCTCAGCCCGAGCACTTCAGGCAGTTCGGATGAGATCACGATGACGGCGATGCCTTGCTGCACCAGTTGATTGATAAGCTTGTAGATTTCGTATTTCGCACCGATATCGATGCCGCGGGTTGGTTCATCGAGGATTAAAATGCGCGGATTGAGCAGCAGGCAGCGGGCCAGAATCGCCTTTTGTTGATTGCCGCCGCTCAGGCGGCCAATCGCCAGATCCGGCGATGACGTTTTGATTTTCAGCCGCTGAATCGACTGCTGAATGCAATGCTGCTCCGCGGCGTCATCGAGGCTGCTTGCCGGGCCGGTGAACTGGTTTAACGCCGCGAGAGTGATGTTCTTGCCGACAGCCATCACCGGCACGATGCCGTCTTTTTTGCGGTCTTCCGGCACCATGGCGATGCCATGGGCAATCGCCTGTTGGCAGTTGTTAATCGTCACCGGCTGTCCGTCGATAAAGATGCTTCCCTGCCAGCGCCCCGGCCAGACGCCAAACAGACACTGTACCGCCTCGGTGCGCCCGGCGCCGACTAACCCGGCGATGCCAAGGATTTCGCCGCGGCGGAGGGAAAACGACACGTCGTTGACGCGCTTGATATGACGGTTAACCGGGTGCCAGGCGGTGAGATGCTCGACCCGCAAGATCTCATCGCCATGACTATGTGGTTCATTTGGGTACAGCGCAGTGAGCTCGCGCCCGACCATCATAGTGATGATGTCATCTTCATTCATCCCGCTGGCGTCGCGGGTGCCAATATGCTGGCCGTCACGTATTACGCAGATAGTGTCGGAGATAGCTTTAACTTCATTGAGCTTGTGCGAAATATAAATACAGGCGATGCCGTGGTTTTGCAGATCGCGAATAATCGCCAGCAGCGTCGCGGTTTCTTGTTCGGTTAATGATGCCGTGGGTTCATCGAGGATCAGCAAACGTACCTGTTTATTTAGCGCCTTGGCGATCTCGACCAGCTGTTGCTGGCCCAGGCCTAAATCGCCAACGCGGGTATCGGGCGAGATCGATAAATTCACCTGCGCCAATAGCTTCTGGCAGCGCAGGGTCATGGTTTCGTAATCCAGCAGGCCATGGCGTGAGACCTCGGCGCCGAGAAAGATATTTTCCAGCACCGTGAGATGTTTCACCAACGCCAGCTCCTGGTGAATAATGGCGATACCTTTACGCTCGGTATCGCGAATATGATTCGCCTGTAACGTCTCGCCAGCGAAAATAATTTCACCTTCGTAGCTGCCGTGAGGATAGATCCCGCACAGCACTTTCATCAGCGTTGATTTCCCCGAACCATTTTCACCGCATAACGACACCACTTCCCCGGCATTCAGCCGCAGGCTGACGTTATCCACGGCCTTAACCGCGCCGAAGGCTTTGGTGATGTTCTTCATTTCGAGTAACCAGGACATAGAGACTCCGCAAAAGCGATATCCGGCAGGACGAAAATGACGCCCCGAGGCGGGGCGTCAGCCATTACAGTTCACTCTTTTTGTGGAAACCGTCTTTAATCACCGTGGCGTCAATATTCTCTTTATTGACTTCAATTGGCGTTAACAGGCGCGAGGGGACATCTTTTAAGCCGTTATTCAACGTGGCGTCAGCCTTGGGTTGCTGGTCATTGCCTAATTCAACGGCGATTTCGGCAGCGCTAGTGGCAAGCGTGGTAATCGGTTTATAAACGGTCATTGTCTGGGTGCCGGAAATAATACGTTTCACGCCAGCCAGATCGGCATCCTGCCCGGAAATGGCGACTTTACCCGCCAGCCCCTGGGCGCTTAGCGCCTGGATAGCGCCGCCGGCGGTCGCATCATTGGAAGCCACTACCGCGTCAATTTTGTTGTTATTCGCCGTCAGCGCGTTTTCCATGATTTTTAACGCATTTTCCGGCAGCCAGCCGTCGACCCACTGATCGCCGACGATCTTAATTTTGCCGTCATCGACATAAGGTTTGAGCACCTTCATCTGGCCGGCGCGGAACAGCTTGGCGTTATTATCCACCGGCGAGCCGCCCATCAGGAAATAATTACCCTGCGGCACTTTGTCGACCAGGCTCTGGGCCTGCATTTCACCGACTTTTTCATTGTCGAAAGAAATATAAAAATCGATGTCAGCATTATTAATCATGCGATCGTAGGCGAGGACTTTAATTCCCTCCTGCTTCGCTTCTTTAATAACGTTGCTGAGCACCTGGCCGTTGTAAGGAATAATTACTAAAACATCGACGCCGCGATTGATCATATTTTCAATTTGCGACATTTGCGTTTCTTCGTTGCCATTGGCGGATTGCACAAATACTTTGGCACCTAATGATTCCGCTTTATTGACGAAAATATCGCGATCTTTTTGCCAGCGTTCCAGACGAAGGTCGTCGATGGCCATCCCAATCTTAACTTCTTTAGCCATGCCCGCCATGCTGGCGAGAAGGAGCGATGAGGCGCAGAGCGTAAGGCAAAGGTTCTTTATCTTCATAATAACGATACCTTTTCAAAGGGTAGGTAAGGCGTACAGGAATAAACTTCAGGTTGCAGATACGTTGCAGATTCTTAACGGGGAAGCGAGGACTGGCAATTACCTGTTCTTATTTTCGCATTATGAAATTTAGTTTGTTTTGTAATTTATGACCGCGATCGTATTTTATTCAAGAGTATGCAGGTTATTTCATTTCACATCCATCATAGGATTCCATAAATGATGTGGAGAGGAATTATTTTTGCGAGCTGGCGCACGTTTGTGGATTCTCTCAATGGCGGTGTGAAATAACGTAATTGAGGAAGGCGAAAGTGGAATTCTATATTGACGTATAACTTGTTACTCGCCGCACCCCTGAATATGGAGTTCTCTATGCAGACCTATTTCGATCAACTCGATCGCGTTCGTTATGAAGGCCCGAAATCGACTAACCCACTGGCTTTCCGTCACTACAATCCGGATGAATTAGTACTGGGTAAACGCATGGAAGACCACCTGCGTTTCGCTGCCTGCTACTGGCACACTTTCTGCTGGAATGGCGCGGATATGTTTGGCGTGGGGTCCTTCGATCGTCCATGGCAGCAGCCGGGCGAAGCGCTGGAAATGGCGAAACGTAAAGCCGAAGTGGCATTTGAGTTTTTCCATAAGTTGAATGTGCCGTATTACTGCTTCCATGATGTCGACGTTTCTCCGGAAGGCGCTTCGCTGAAAGAGTACAGCAACAACTTCGCGCAGATGGTGGACGTACTGGCGGAAAAACAGCAGCAGAGCGGCGTTAAACTGCTGTGGGGGACGGCAAACTGCTTTACCAACCCGCGTTATGGCGCAGGGGCGGCGACAAACCCCGATCCGGAAGTCTTTAGTTGGGCGGCGACTCAGGTAGTCACCGCAATGAATGCGACCCACAAGTTGGGCGGTGAAAACTACGTTCTGTGGGGCGGTCGCGAAGGCTACGAAACCCTGCTTAATACCGATCTGCGTCAGGAGCGCGAGCAGATTGGCCGCTTTATGCAACTGGTGGTTGAACACAAACACAAAATTGGTTTCCAGGGCACCCTGCTGATCGAGCCGAAGCCGCAGGAGCCGACCAAGCACCAATATGATTATGATGCCTCCACGGTTTACGGGTTCCTGAAGCAGTTTGGTCTGGAAAAAGAGATTAAACTGAATATTGAAGCCAACCACGCCACCCTTGCCGGCCACTCTTTCCACCACGAGATCGCCACGGCTATTGCGCTGGGCCTGTTCGGTTCGGTGGACGCGAACCGCGGCGATGCGCAACTGGGCTGGGATACCGACCAGTTCCCGAACAGCGTAGAAGAGAACGCCCTGGTGATGTATGAGATCCTCAAGGCGGGCGGCTTCACCACCGGCGGCCTGAACTTTGATGCTAAAGTTCGTCGCCAGAGCATCGACAAATACGATCTGTTCTACGGCCATATCGGCGCGATGGACACTATGGCGCTGTCGCTGAAAGTTGCGGCGCGCATGATTGAAGACGGCGAGCTGGATAAACGCGTGGCGAAACGCTACGCCGGCTGGAACGGCGAATTGGGCCAGCAGATCCTCACAGGCCAGATGACCCTGACCGACATCGCGCACTATGCGACTCAGCATAACCTGGCGCCGCAGCACCACAGCGGGCATCAGGAACTGCTGGAAAACCTGGTAAACCATTATCTGTTCGATAAGTAATGCCGACAAAAGTGCCCGCTAAAACCGGGCACTGGCTGTAAACCATTTGTGCTGCGCCACGCTTTGCCGTGGCGTTCGCGTTAAGGAGACGCTGCATGTATATCGGGATTGATTTAGGGACCTCGGGTGTAAAAGCCATTCTGCTCAATGAACAGGGCGACGTACTGGCGACGCATACCGAAAAACTGACCGTCTCGCGCCCGCATCCGCTCTGGTCCGAACAAGATCCCGAACAGTGGTGGCAGGCGACGAATACCGCGATGCAAGCGCTGGGCGCGCAACACTCCCTGCGCGAGGTAAAAGCTTTAGGCATCGCCGGGCAGATGCATGGCGCCACGCTGCTCGATAAACAGCAGCGGGTCCTGCGTCCGGCGATTTTGTGGAATGACGGCCGCTGCGGCGAAGAGTGCATGCTGCTGGAAGAAAAAGTCGGCACTTCGCGGCAAATCACCGGCAACCTGATGATGCCGGGTTTTACGGCGCCGAAGCTGCTGTGGGTACAGCGTCACGAAGCCGAAATCTTTAAACAGGTCGATAAGGTCCTGTTGCCGAAGGATTACCTGCGGCTGCGCATGAGCGGTGAGTACGCCAGCGATATGTCCGACGCCGCCGGCACGATGTGGATGAACGTCGCGCGTCGTGACTGGAGTGATGAAATGCTCGCCGCCTGCGGGCTCAGCCGCGACAATATGCCGGCCCTCTTTGAAGGCTGCGAGGTGACCGGCCAACTCCGCGCAGAGGTCGCTCAGGCGTGGAATATGCCGCGGGCGCTGGTGGTAGCGGGCGGCGGCGATAACGCGGCAGGCGCTGTCGGCGTTGGCATGGCCGATGCGGGGCAGGCGATGTTATCGCTGGGGACCTCCGGCGTTTATTTCGCCGTCAGCAATGGTTTTCTGAGTAAACCGGAAAGCGCGGTGCATAGTTTCTGCCACGCCCTGCCGGGCCGCTGGCACCTGATGTCGGTGATGCTCAGCGCCGCGTCTTGTCTGGATTGGGCGGCGAAGTTAACCGGCCTTGGCAGCGTACCGGCGCTGATCGCCGCGGCGCAGTCGGCGGATGACAATGCCGACCCGGTGTGGTTCTTGCCTTATCTTTCCGGCGAGCGTACGCCGCACAACAACCCGCAGGCTAAAGGCGTGTTCTTCGGCCTTACCCATCAACATGGTCCCGCCGAACTGGCGCGGGCGGTGCTTGAGGGGGTGGGTTACGCGCTGGCCGACGGCATGGATGTTGTGCACTCCTGTGGTGTGAAGCCAGACAGCGTCACCCTTATCGGCGGCGGCGCGCGCAGCGCATACTGGCGGCAAATGCTCGCCGATATCAGCGGACAACAGCTGGATTTCCGCACCGGCGGCGATGTCGGCCCGGCGTTAGGCGCGGCAAGATTGGCGCAACTGGCCGTTCATCATGATGCGGCTTTCTCTGACCTCCTGCCGCAGCTACCGCTGGAGCAGGCGCATCTGCCTGATGCTCAACGGTTTGCCCGTTATGCGCCGCGTCGTGAAACGTTCCGCCAGATTTATCAGCAGCTTAAGCCGCTGATGTCATAAGCTGTTCTCGCCCCATCTATTGGGGCGAATTCCCTTCCTGAATGATTCGCTTCGCATTGATTTAATTCACATATTTATTTATTCCGAATTGTTGATTCCAACTTGCTGAAACCGCCGCAACCGGCGATTCCCCGGTCATAATGAGGGTTACCATGGCCAGGGAGGCGCAATGAAATTAAAACGTACGACGGCAAGATTAGTCATGCTGCTGGGCTCGCTGGTTTACCTCATCGGTATCTGGCGAACGTGCCCGCTATTCAGCGGTAAAGGCTATTTTCTTGGCGTGCTGGTGATGGGGATGTTTGCTGTCCTCACCCATCAACGAACGGAGCAGGAAGCGCAGCGAGATGATGATTTTATCTCCCTGTGCCGGTTGGTTCTGTTGCTATCGGCAGGATTGCTGCTGGTCGGCGCCTGGTTTGTTCCGGCGCCGTGGCGCGAAAAAAGTATTTACGTGATGGCATGGTTTGTCTGTATGTACGGTGCGTCAGCAACGTCTTATCCCGCTAAAGTCGCGGATAAAGCGCGCAATAACTCAGTGGAATAAACTGTCAACCGACGGTGAAGAGAGGTCGTCGGCAATGGAAACAAAAGCGACGACCTATTCACCCGCGTTTCATCTGATCTCATGGATTGCGCTGATTGGCGATTTTCAGCTCACCAACCGACGGCGATCAATTCGCTGAACCAGCGTAGACAGCGCCAGGCTACCCAACAGCGCGGCGGCGAAAATCCACACAATATCCAGCAAGGGCCAGCGGCTTAGCTCAAGGCCGCTGGCGCGCAGAGCGTGAATAAACAATGCGTGAAAGCCATAAATGCCTAATGAATGTCTGGAGATTAACGCGATACCCGGGAGCTCACGGCTATTGAGGATGTTTTTGCCCAGGGTGAATAACGAGATTGCACAGATAAACACAGCCGGCCCGCAATACAGATACCAGGTATCGCCAAAATCGCCTCGCCATTGCAGTTCATGCAGCGTGCCGCGTGAAATGACCCACACCGCGGCGGTAAACAGTAGCGCGCACATCAGGGTCAGTCTTCTTCTGTCGGTATTCATGGCGCCGATCGCCCGGCCCAGTATCCCGTACAGTACGTAGTAAAAGGTATCGCCGTTGATATAGAGGTTTATCGGTAGCCATTCAATGCCGTCCGCCTTGATGCTTACCATATTGGGGTTGGCGATGAGGCCAATCACCAGCATCAGCGCCAGCAGCATTTTGCCGCTGACCTGCTTCACCTGAATCAGCGGCGAGAGCAGATAAATCACCACAATGGCAAAGAAAAACCACAGGTGATAAAACACCGGCTTCTGCAGTAAATTTTTTAATGACAGCTCAACGTTGATGTGGGTAAAAAGGGTGATATAGAGCAGCGCCAGCGCGCTATAGAACAGAATACACAGCGCGATGCGCAGATAATGGCGGGGCTGGGCGCTGCGTTCGCCAAAAAACAGATATCCTGAAATCATGAAAAAAAGCGGGACGCTGACCCGTGATGCCGAGTTAAGCAGATTCGCGATATCCCATTCGAACAAGCTGATGCTATGAGGATGGGTAATGTACCAGGTGGTACTGTGAATCATTACTACCATCAGGCATGCTATGCCGCGCAAGTTGGTAATCCAGCTTATTTTTTCCTGCATCTGTACCTCATTGGCCCCTGCGTAAAAAGAGTCTGACTCCCGTCGTTTGTCGTCATCACAATGGAATATTCTGAGTTTTTCGCCACACTCTTGTAGAGCATCAGTGAGATTCGCAAAATGTTTGGCTAGTTTTACATGGTCTGCACGATAACAATTGGCTAACAAGGCGGTTGAGAAAAATGGTGATGAAATATTTCGTATCTGCCCTGGCGGCGCTGCTGCTGGTCGGCTGCAGCCAGACACCTGCTCAACCCGTTCAAAAAGCGCAAAAAGCACGTATTACGCCGCAAACTACGCTGAATATGGAAAAATTATGCAAGGATCAGGCGGCGTTACGTTACAGCACCGACACCCGTCGCGTCGACGTCAATCATTTCGAGCAGTTCCAGGCAAGCTATGAGCTTTCCGGTCTGACTTCGCGGAATGAACGCTTTGTCTGTTCTTTTGATCCAGACGGCCAGTTTTTACATCTTTCTATGCGCTAAATGCGGCTTAAACGCCGCACGATGGCGCCGCTTTGCTCAAATTTCGCTAAACAAAGGCCGTTTCATACTGTATATCTCGCAGCCAGCGGGTATACTGATCCCTTCCTTTAAATCCACACGTATCCAGCACGAAATAATATGCAAAAGTTTGATACCAGGACCTTCCAGGGCCTGATCCTGACCTTACAGGATTACTGGGCTCGTCAGGGCTGCACCATTGTTCAACCACTGGACATGGAAGTCGGCGCCGGCACATCCCACCCAATGACCTGCTTACGCGCGTTGGGGCCAGAGCCGATGGCGACCGCCTACGTACAGCCTTCTCGTCGCCCGACCGATGGCCGCTATGGCGAAAACCCGAACCGCTTACAGCACTATTACCAGTTCCAGGTGGTGATTAAGCCGTCCCCGGACAACATTCAGGAACTGTATCTCGGATCTCTGAAAGAGCTGGGTATGGATCCGACTATCCACGACATCCGCTTCGTTGAAGATAACTGGGAAAACCCGACTCTGGGCGCCTGGGGATTGGGTTGGGAAGTGTGGCTTAACGGTATGGAAGTGACGCAGTTTACTTACTTCCAGCAGGTTGGCGGGCTGGAGTGTAAACCGGTCACCGGCGAAATTACCTACGGCCTGGAGCGTCTGGCGATGTACATCCAGGGCGTGGACAGCGTATACGATCTGGTCTGGAGCGATGGCCCGCTGGGTAAAACCACTTACGGCGACGTTTTCCACCAGAACGAAGTGGAACAGTCCACCTATAACTTTGAATATGCGGACGTAGACTTCCTGTTCACCTGCTTCGAGCAGTACGAGAAAGAAGCGCAGCAACTGCTGGCGCTGGAAACTCCGCTGCCGCTGCCAGCCTACGAGCGTATTCTGAAAGCCGCCCATAGCTTTAACCTGCTGGATGCGCGTAAAGCCATCTCCGTCACCGAGCGTCAGCGCTATATTCTGCGTATCCGCACCCTGACTAAAGCAGTGGCAGAAGCTTACTATGCTTCCCGTGAGGCCCTTGGCTTCCCGATGTGCAACAAAGACAAATAAGAGGCGGCCATGTCTGAGAAAACTTTCCTGGTGGAGATCGGCACCGAAGAGCTGCCACCAAAAGCACTGCGCAGCCTGGCTGAATCCTTCGCTGCCAACTTTACTGCGGAACTGGACAACGCTGGCCTCGCGCACGGCGCCGTCGAATGGTTTGCCGCGCCGCGCCGTCTGGCGCTGAAAGTGGCGAATCTGGCCGCCTCGCAGCCGGATCGTGAAGTCGAAAAACGCGGCCCGGCCATTGCCCAGGCGTTTGACGCTGAAGGTAAACCAAGCAAAGCGGCCGAAGGCTGGGCGCGCGGCTGTGGTATTACCGTCGATCAGGCTGAACGTTTGACCACCGATAAAGGCGAATGGCTGTTGTATCGCGCCCACGTTAAGGGGGAAAGCGCGCAAACGCTGCTGCCGAACATGGTTGCGACCTCGCTGGCTAAGCTGCCGATCCCGAAACTGATGCGCTGGGGCGCTTCTGACGTTCACTTTGTGCGTCCGGTTCACACCGTGACCCTGCTGTTGGGCGATCAGGTTGTCCCGGCGACCATTCTGGGTATCGCTTCCGACCGTATCATCCGCGGGCACCGTTTTATGGGCGAGCCGGAATTCACCATCGACAATGCCGACCAGTATCCGCAGATTCTGCTGGAGCGCGGTAAAGTGATGGCCGACTACGCCGAGCGTAAAGCCAAAATCAAAGCGGATGCTGAAGCGGCGGCGCGTAAGATTGGCGGTAATGCTGACCTGAGCGAAAGTCTGCTGGAAGAAGTGACCTCGCTGGTCGAATGGCCGGTAGTGCTGACGGCGAAGTTTGAAGAGAAATTCCTCGCGGTGCCATCCGAAGCGCTGGTTTACACCATGAAGGGCGACCAGAAGTACTTCCCGGTCTATGCAAACGACGGCAAACTGCTGCCGAACTTCATCTTCGTGGCGAATATCGAGTCCAAAGATCCACAGCAGATCATCTCCGGTAACGAGAAGGTCGTTCGTCCGCGTCTGGCCGATGCCGAGTTCTTCTTCAATACCGACCGTAAAAAACGTCTGGAAGATAACCTGCCGCGTCTGGAAACCGTGCTGTTCCAACAGCAGCTGGGTACCCTGCGCGATAAGACCGATCGTATTCAGGCGCTGGCGGGCTGGATTGCCGAACAAATTGGCGCTGACGTTAACCATGCGACCCGCGCGGGCCTGCTGTCCAAGTGCGACCTGATGACCAACATGGTCTTCGAGTTCACCGACACGCAGGGCGTGATGGGTATGCACTACGCGCGCCATGACGGCGAAGCGGAAGATGTTGCGGTCGCGCTGAACGAGCAGTATCAGCCGCGTTTTGCCGGCGATGCGCTGCCGTCTAACCCTGTTGCCTGCGCGGTGGCTATTGCCGACAAGATGGACACTCTGGCGGGTATCTTCGGTATCGGTCAGCATCCGAAAGGCGATAAAGACCCGTTTGCGCTGCGCCGCGCCGCGCTGGGCGTACTGCGTATCATCGTTGAGAAGAACCTGAATCTTGATTTGCAAACGCTGACCGAAGAAGCGGTGCGTCTGTATGGTGAGAAGCTGACTAACGCCAACGTCGTTGATGACGTCATCGACTTCATGCTGGGCCGCTTCCGCGCCTGGTATCAGGACGAAGGCTACGGTGTTGATACTATTCAGGCGGTACTGGCGCGTCGTCCGACCCGCCCGGCGGATTTCGATGCGCGCATGAAGGCCGTGTCGCACTTCCGTACGCTGGAAGAGTCCTCCGCCCTGGCGGCGGCAAACAAGCGCGTATCCAACATCCTGGCGAAATCCGACGAGACCCTGAACGATATCGTTCATGCCTCGGTGCTGAAAGAAGCGGCGGAAATCAAGCTGGCCGGTAATCTGGTGGTGCTGCGTGATAAACTCCAGCCTTACTTCGCCGAAGGCCGTTATCAGGATGCGCTGATTGAGCTGGCTGCGCTGCGCGAGCCGGTTGATGAGTTCTTCGAAAATGTGATGGTTAACGCTGAAGACAAAGATGTCCGCATCAACCGTCTGACGCTGCTGTCCAAACTGCGCGAGCTGTTCCTGCAGGTTGCGGATATTTCACTGCTGCAGTAACTATCTCGAGAAAGGTCAAAAGCCTGCCATCCGGCAGGCTTTTTTTTGCCTTATCGCAATGGTGAAAAAATAATCTTGAAATCCAGGCTCGGGCCTGGCTATCCTATGCCCCGACGAATCCCTCGTCTCACTGGAGCGCACACGACAAATGAACAAACACGACTGATGAATTTCACGCCTTACCTCGCAAACGCTGCGGGTAGGGGAGTATTGATTTCATTCAGGAGTGCTTATGGCTCATTGTGCCCACACCCCCTCTTTTGTTTTACATCAGGTCACCTGTCAGTTCGCGACGGGACAGACGCTTTTTGGCCCGCTGAATTTATCGCTGGAACCGTTGCTTTGTGGCCTTGTCGGGCGAAATGGCGTTGGCAAGACACGCCTGTTGCGTCTGCTGGCGGGCCTTGATTCTCCTTCCGGCGGGCATATCGAACGGTCAGCCACCGTTGCCTGGGTGGCGCAGCAGCCGACCCTCACCGCCGGGACAACCGTCGCCTCGCTATTGGGTTATGCGTCCCTATTCGACGCCCTGTCCCGCCTTGAACAGGGAAAAGGGCTGGCAAATGACTTCGAACTGTTGGATGGCCGTTGGGATCTGCCCGACCGCCTGAGTTCAGCCTTCTGCGATGCCGGGCTCCCGGCATTCGCCGCCGATCGTCCTGCCTTTTCGCTCAGCGGTGGCGAACGAATGAAGGCGCTACTGTGCGGCGCATTCGTTTCTGGCGCGGACTATCTGCTGTTGGATGAACCCACCAACCATCTCGATCGTCAGGGTCGGGAGTGGCTGTATCAACAGCTGAAACTCTGGCGGGGCGGGGCCTTAATCGCCAGCCATGACCGTGAATTGCTGGCCCTGATGCCGAGAATTATTGAGCTGACGCCGGCGGCGCTGCGCAATTACGGCGGCAATTATGCTGAATATCAGCAGCAACGTGAAGCGGAGCAACAGGCTGCCCGCTCGGCGCTGGAACATGCCGCAATCGAACGGCGGCGCGCCCGGGCGCGGATGCAAAAGGAGCATGATGCGGCCCAGCGGCGTTCGGCGCAGACGCTGCGTACCGTCGATACGCTGAATATCGCCTCTTTCGAGCGTGTGAAGTACAAAGGGGCGGCAAAAGAGCGTCCTGGCACGCTGCGCCGTCAGCATCGCGAACAGAACTGTAGTCTGAATGCCGCTGTGCACCAGGCACGGGAGCGGGTAGAAGAAGATAATCCGGTGATGTTCACACTGCCTGGCAGTGAAGTGGCCGCCGGCAAGCAGGTACTGGTGCTGGAATCGCTGCAGTTGGCTCACTCATCCCCCGCGCCGCTCGACTGGCGGGTGGATGGCCCGATGCGCATCGCGCTAAAGGGACCAAACGGCTGTGGCAAAACAACATTATTGAAAACCCTGATGGGGCTGGAGCAGGCAACCGCTGGCGACGTCCGGCTGTCGGTGAGTGCGGCGTATCTCGATCAGCATCTGACGCAGCTGGATTTATCATTGTCGGTGATGGCGCACCTTAACCTGGGCGATACCCCACTGGATGAGGGAGTACTGCGTAGCCGTCTGGCGCAGCTCCAGTTGGGAGCTGACAAGGTCAGCCTTCCGCTGGCGGCGTTAAGCGGCGGCGAACGCCTGAAAGCGGCGCTTGCCTGCGTGCTCTGGCGGCGGGACTCAACTCAATTGCTGCTGCTGGATGAGCCAACCAATCACCTCGATCTGGCGTCGACCCAGGCAATTGAAAGCGCGCTGGCGACGTTTCCCGGCGCGATGCTGGTGGTATCGCATGACGAGGCATTTTTACAGGGTCTGAAGCTGACCCATTGTCTGGAGTGGAGGGAAACGGGCTGGCATTTTTCCGCCCTCTGAATGACAACAGGCGCCATCTGCTGATGGCGCCTGTTGACGACAGATAAAAAAAATCCCCGCCATAAGGCAGGGATTTATTATTCTTAGCGGCTTGAACTTACAGAGAAGTTACGTTGCCAGCTGCCGGGCCTTTAGCGCCGCTTTCGATGGTGAAGGAAACTTTCTGACCTTCGTCCAGGGATTTGTAGCCATCGTTCTGGATAGCAGAGAAGTGTACGAACACGTCTTTAGAGCCATCGTCAGGAGTGATGAAGCCGAAGCCTTTGTCAGCGTTGAACCATTTTACGATACCAGTCATTTTACCGGACATAGTGAATTACCTTTAAAAAAATTAGTGAGCCTTGCGGCGTAGTGGTCTGGACTACAGATTTAAAGCGATAAAGGGAAAGTTCACTACGGGGATATCTAATGGATAACCTTTGAAGGACTGCTCTATTCGACTGCTCTGTGGTCTGTACATCAAACCTGCGAGCATTAACGCATGTTCTCAGTCGGATAGCAAACTTTTTTTCATCAGGATATAAAACGGCCCTGCATCAGGACCGTTACCAAAAGAAGATAGTAAACCAGTTTTTCAATCTATTAGCTGCCTTGAGAGCTGGGGATTGGCCATCATCAGGCGCATCAATTTGAGCTCCGTGGATGAAGGTTTTACCCGTCGCGATTCCCACTCTTCAACCATCGCGACGCTGACGCCCATAGCATTGGCGAAATCATCTGTCTTAAGGCCTGTGCCCTTACGCAGCCGTTCGAATTCATTAAAAACGCTTGGGGTACGGGCGTGCGTAGCCGTTTGCGGCTGGTCTTTAAAAACAATCTGTTCCAGGTTACTCAACAAATCAAATACGGGATCTTTATATTCCATTGAGAGCTCCTATTCTGTCTCACTGCGGAGAGGAAAATACATCGAGCCATTTAAGAATAGTCGCAAAAGCAAGGAAAATAATAACCGAAGTGATTATTTGTCGGCGTGGTTTCGTTAATCACCTGGAAAAGCGGCGTGCGTAAAAGCTAAGGGGATGATTACTAAGAGTGTCAGCAGCTTTGGAAAATTTATGTAAATGATGGTTAGCGGCAAGAAAAAGCCAGCGCAGAGCGCTGGCTGGATTGATTAGGCTTTCTGTAGGTTTTTACCGTCATTTGGCTTAACGGCAGGTTGGCGCTGGCTCAGTTTGTATTTCACTACCAGGGCGATGGCGGATAAAAACGCCGGGATCGCCAGCATGGTGAAGATGGTTTCAAACGACAATTGTGCCTGCATCAGGAAAGCGCCGCTGAAGGCGCCGAGGATCCCGCCGAAGCGGCCGATACCGAGCATCCAGGCAACGCCGGTGGCGCGGCCCTGGGTTGGATAGAACCCGGCAGCCAGCGCCGGCATTGATGATTGCGCGCCGTTCATAATGCTGCCAGCGATAAACACCATCACTCCCATCAGCAGCAGATTGCTGGTTGAGAAACCGACCAGGCAAACAAAGACGCCGGTGAGCAGCCAGCCGACGGCAACCACCTTGTTAGGGTTGATCTTATCCATTAGCGCGCCGAGGATCAGCACGCCAATCCCGCCGCCGAGCGGGAACAGGGCGGTGATGATAGAAGCCTGGCTCATCGAGGCGCCGGTCTCGCGGATAAGCAGCGGCAGCCAACTGGTCAGCAGATAGAAAATCAGCAATCCCATAAAATAGGTCAGGCACAGCATCACGGTGCCCACGGCGTAGCGCGGGGAGAAAATCACGCCAATGGCTGACTTTTCCTTCACCTGGCCTGCTTCACGTAGCTCAAATTCAACCGCATCCGGCAACGGCGCGATACGCTTCAGGATGGCGGCGATCCGCTGCGCCGGCTGCCGTTTCACGACCATATAGCGTGCGGATTCCGGTAGCAGGAACATTAACGCCACGGCCAGCAGCAGCGGCATCACGCCGCCAAGCACCAGCACGCTTTGCCAGCCATAATGCGGGATCATCCAGGCCGACAGAAAGCCTCCCAGCGACGACCCCATTGGGAAGCCGACGAACATCAGGTTTACCATCAGCGCGCGGCGGCGTTCCGGAGCATATTCGCTCATTAGCGTCGCGGCATTCGGCATTGCCGCGCCTAAGCCCAATCCGGTGAGGAAGCGCAATAATGTCAGTTGGTTAAGGCTACTGGCAAATGCGGTTAACAAACTAAAGCCGCCGAAAACCAGGATCGACATAATCAGCACTTTCTTGCGGCCAATACGATCGGCGAGCGGCCCGGCCGTCAGCGCGCCGACGGCGAGCCCGACCAGAGCGGCGCTCATTACCGGGCCCAGCGCGGATTTCTCAACACCCCATTCCTGTACCAGGTCTGAGGCGATAAAACCAATAATCGCGGTATCAAATCCGTCCATCGCGACGGTAATAAAACATAAGGCGAGAATCATCCATTGGTACTTCGTGAATGGATGTTCGTTGATAAAAGCCTGAATATCGATGGTTGTTTTCTTCATACGGCATTCCTGGCAGGCTGAGCGGGGGACAGAGGTATTGTTATAGTCTCCCTCGCTGTCATTGATGTTGTTTGTGCGATAATCGAACATAACGCCGTTAATCGCTCATTAATCAAACCATTGAACCTGCCTGTAGACAATGTGCCGCCTTCAGGAAGCGTGCGATTATCGTCCGCTTTGCGTAATTCCTTCGCCGTTAATTTTATTAATTTTAATTAAATCAAAAAGATATTTACTATTTTTTTGGCTTAAGTTATCGCGTTAAATGTGATGAACTTAACAGCGGGCCTGGCTGGCGCCGGGAAGGCGAAAAAGGATATTTTCCGCGGTAAGATTATCAGGAAAGGGTATCCTGCAAGGCCGTCCTGGACTATCCTTGTCAGCGTCTGGCACGCGTGTGCCTGTTTGCGCTTTTTTTGGCTGAAGGAGTAAAAAAATGGCGACAGGAAAGTCCTGCTCTCGCTGGTTTGCGGCCGTTGCGGCCATATTAATGGTGGTTAGCCTGAGTGGGTGTTTTGATAAAGAAGGCGATCAGCGCAAAGCGTTCATCGACTTCCTGCAGAATACGGCAATGCGTAGCGGCGAACGTCTGCCTACGCTGACCGCCGATCAGAAAAAACAGTTCGGCCCCTTCGTGTCCGATTATGCGGTGATTTACGCTTATTCACAGCAGGTCAGCCAGGCGATGGATGCGGGTCTGCGCCCGGTGGTTGATAGCGTTAACGCCATTCGCGTGGCGCAGGATTATACCACTCAGCGTGAGCCGCTGCGGCAGGCTAACGGTGCGCTGGGCGTGCTGAGCCAGCAGCTGGAAAACGCTAAAATGCAGGCGGATGCCGCGCATGGCGCGCTGAAGCAGGCTGATGATCTTAAGCCGGTTTATGACCAGGTGTTTAATAAAGTCGTGACGGCGCCGGCGAATGCGCTGCAGCCGCTGATTCCGGCCGCGCAGGTCTTTACTCAGCAGCTGGTGCAGGTGGGTGATTTTGTCGCTCAGCAGGGGACGCAGGTGAGCTTCGTGGCTAACGGTATTCAGTTCCCGACGTCTCAGCAGGCAAGCCAGTACAATGCGCTGATTGCTCCGCTGGCCGCTCAGCATCAGGCCTTTAATCAGGCCTGGACGGCGGCGGTTAACGCCACGCGTTAATCGGTATATCACTGTTCTCCCGGCTGACGGCGTAAGCGCCGCCGGCCGGGCTTCTGCTTTCCTCGCTTACTTCACCTGCGGGTTCACGCAGTTCTTCTCAACCTTGCCGTTCAATGCGTCAATCAGGTTATCTACCGCGCAGGCCGCCATGTTATAGCGGGTCTCGTGGGTGGCGGAACCAATGTGCGGTAGCGCGACCACGTTCGGCAGCGTCAGCAGCGGCGAATCTTTTGCCAGTGGTTCATGTTCAAAGACGTCAAGACCGGCAGCGTGGATCTCACCGGCCTGCAGCGCCGCAATCAGCGCCTGCTCGTCAACGACCGGACCGCGCCCGGCGTTAATGAAGATGGCGGAAGATTTCATTTTGGCAAACTGCGCTTCGCCGAACAGGTGGTGGGTCTCTTCGCTCAGCGGCAGAATGAGGCAGACGAAATCCGCTTCCTGTAACAGGGTATCGAGATCGCAGTAGCGCGCATTGAAGCGCTCTTCCGCCTGTGGATGCTGCCGGCGCGCGTTATACAGAATCGGCATGCCGAAACCGAAGTGGGCGCGCTGCGCCAGCGCCATGCCAATGCGGCCCATGCCGACGATGCCCAGGGTTTTATGGTGTACATCGCAGCCGAACCAGTCCGGCCCGATGCTCTTGGTCCATTCGCCCGCTTTCACGCGTTCAGCGACCTCAACCACCCGACGCGCGGTGCTCAGCACCAGAGCCATCACCGTATCGGCGACGGTTTCGGTCAGCACGGTCGGCGTATGCATCAGCAAAATCTTGCGCGCGTTCAATGCATCGACATCAAAATTGTCGTAGCCGACAGACACGGTAGAGGTCGCACGCAGCTTCGGCATTTTCTCCAGTAACGCGGCGTCAACCTTTTCACTCGAACCCAGTAAACCTTCCGCCTGGGCGAAAGCCTCCGCGTGCTGCGAAACGGTTTCCGGACGCAGGTTTTTCACCTGGGTGACGGAAAAGTGTTCCTCCAGACGGTGTAACAGATCGTCGGGGAGCGTTTTATAGAGAATGACAGACGGCTTCATGCGAATCTCCGTAGCGTAAGTAGTTCAGGCGTGATGAGCGCCAAGCGGAAGTTTTTGATTCTTAGCAGGCTTAACAATTAAAGTAAGCCATACCGAGGCGAAAAGCGCCACACCCATGAAAATGTACGAGGCGGACGGGCTGCCGGTTGCGCCGTTGAGATAGCCGACGAACCACGAACCAAAGAAAGAACCCAGCGCTCCCATACTGTTGATCAGCGCCATCGCGCCGCCGGCGACGTTGCGTGGCAGCATCTCCGGGATAATCGCAAAGAACGGGCCATACGGGGCGTACATGGCCGCGCCAGCGATCACCAGCAGGGTATAAGAGACCCAGAAATGGTTGGCGCCGACGGCCCAGGAGCCGATGAACGCCAGCCCGCCAATGAGCAGCAGCGGCCAGACAAACAGCTTACGGTTCTGCATCTTATCGGAAGCCCAGGAGACGGCAATCATCGCAATCGTTGCCGCCAGATAGGGTACTGAAGAGAGCCAGCCTACTTCGACCATCCCCATGTTTTCGCCGCCGCTGCGGATGATTGACGGCAGCCACAGTACGAAACCGTACACGCCGATGCTCCAGGCGAAATATTGCATACACAGCAGCACCACGTTGCGTGAACGGAAGGCTTCGCCATAGTTACGTACCGCTTTGATGCCCTGCTGTTCGCGCTCCAGTTGTTCCTGCAGCGCCGCTTTTTCACTTTCCGCCAGCCAGTTCACCTGCGACGGTTTGTCTTTCACCAGTACCCACCAGCAGAAGGCCCAAATCACAGCAGGGATCCCTTCAATGATAAACATTTCACGCCAGCCAAAGGCCTGGATCAGATAACCCGATACGACCGACATCCACAGTACGGTGACCGGGTTACCGAGGATCAGGAAAGTGTTAGCGCGTGAACGCTCTGATTTGGTGAACCAGTTACTGATGTAAATCAGCATCGCCGGCATGACCGCCGCTTCCACCACGCCAAGGATAAAGCGGATGGCCGCCAGCGCCGGGATGTTATGCACCACGCCGGTTAGCGAGGCGCAGCCGCCCCACAGGATAAGGCAGATAAAGATAAGTTTACGCACGCTGCGGCGTTCAGCGTAAATCGCTCCTGGGATCTGGAAGAAGAAGTATCCAAGAAAGAAAAGGGCGCCAAGCAGCGATGAGATGCCTTTGGTGATGCCAAGGTCTTCGGTAATGCCCGCGGCCGATGCAAAGCTGAAGTTGGCGCGGTCAAGGTACGCCAGGCTATACGTGATAAACACGATAGGCATGATGTACCACCAACGTTTTGCTGCATTTGTTGAACTGTTCATAGGCTTGCCTCTGTCAATGAGGTGACATACGCCCGCCGGAACGGGCGCTGCTGTGCCGCGCTGCATGTAGGGTACAGGACGGCTGTTTTAGGTGAAAAGATTATTCGCCCAGCGCTTCGCGGGTGGGCAGCCCTTCGCTATCGCCCTGTACCTGAATGGCCAGCGAGCCAATTTTGTTACCGCGGTTCACGGCTTGCGTCAGCGTTTTGCCTTCCAGCAGCGCGCTGATTACGCCAACGGCAAAGCCATCACCCGCGCCGACGGTGTCCACCACGTTGTCGACTTTAATGGCTGCGATGGCGCCCTGTTCGCCGTTGGCGGTCTTGAACCATGCGCCGTCGCAGCCGGTTTTAATCACCACCGCCTTAACGCCGCGCGACAGATAGAAATCAGCGATACCTTCCGGCGTCTGCTGGCCGGTAAGAATCACGCCCTCTTTTAAGCCTGGCAAAACCCAGTCAGCCTGGAAGGCGAGGCGGTTCAGTTTCTCCACCATCTCGGCTTCGCTTTTCCACAGTACCGGGCGCAGGTTTGGATCAAATGAGAGGGTTTTCCCTTCGGCTTTCATCACCCTGGCCGCATGTTCCAGCAATGCATACGAGCTGTCGGACAGCGCGGCGGCGACGCCGCTTAAGTGCAAATGGCGGGCGCTGGTGAAGTAATCAGCGCGGAAATCTTCCGTCGACAGATGGCTGGCAGCCGATCCTTTACGGAAATATTCCACGATGGGATCGGTTCCATTTTCGACTTTAGATTTCATCTGGAAGCCGGTAGCGTAGCGCTCGTCAACGGCTACGCCGCGCGCGTCGATGCCTTCTTTGGCCAGCGAATTCAGCACGAAGCGGCCAAAGCTATCGTTGCCGACGCGGCTCACCCAGCCCACCTTCAGCCCCAGGCGCGCCAGGCCGGTCGCCACGTTCAGTTCAGCGCCGGCGACGCGTTTGATAAAGCGTTCAACCTCCGCCAGTTCGCCGGTTTCGGTGGCGACAAACATCGCCATGGCTTCGCCAATGGTAATGACATCTAAGTTTTCCATGGCTTAATCCTCGCGTAACAGATCAACGTAATGGCGGGTGACGGCGGTCAGGTCGTCGCCGACCAGCGGGAATTCAATACCGCGCGGCGCGTCGGCGGGCAGGTTATCGAGCAGCGCCAGCCAGCGAGCGTCCGCCTGGTCCGGTGGGACGGCGCGATACTTCTCATGATGAGGCTCCGCCGCCTTCACATGAATATAGCTGACAGCGGGGGCGAGATGGCGCGCGGCTTCTTCCGGCGAATCGCCGACCCACAGCCAGTTTCCCATGTCGAAAGTCAGCGTCACCGGCATCTGATGGACCCGGCAGGCGGCTTTGAAGCGCTGCATCGGCGCCAGTTGGCCGCAATCGGTCTGGTCATTTTCCACCACCAGCGCCATGCCGCTGGCGCTCAGAATGTCGCGCAGCGTCTCCAGCTGTTGGTTATGGATGAAATGACCGAGGGAGAGCTTCAGCCACAGAGCGTTGAGGGTTTGCGCTTCTTCAAGTAACGACGGGAGATGGGGATTGAGCTCGCCGTTGTCGGTGAACAGCGCTTGTGGCGCGGAGTAGCAGGCCAGCAGCCCCTGTTTTTCAATGTCGGCCGCCAGCGTCGGCAACTGCTTCAGTTCCGCCGCGCTGAACAGCTCGCGGCGAATTTCCACGCCATCGGCGCCGGAACCGGCGATAAAGGGTAATACGGCGGACTGCCCGCCAAGCGCTTTAACGTGGTCGTTGCCATAAGCGGCGGTGACGACAATGATTTTTCTGGCCATTGAACAAACTCCTGGCGTGGTGGGGCTAAACTCCCTATTACGCTAGATGGTACCGGTTCCAAAGGAAAGGCCAGGATGTTTAATTTATGATCGTCATCACGATGAATCGTTAACGAGACGTTGATCCCCGGACAATAAGCTCGCCGGAGAAGACCCGCTCGCAGATGGGGTCGCTGCCGCCTTCGATACGCCTGACGACCTGTTCGACCGAAGCATAGCCAATCTGCCAGGTTGGCTGTTTGAGGGTGGTAATACCGACGCCCGCCAGCTCCGCCCATTCCAGCTCATCGAAGCCCAGCAGGCCGATATCGCTGCCCCAGATGAGGTCAACGCGCTTCAGTGAACGGGCGACCTGTAACGTCAGGGCGCCATTGGCGGAAATCACCGCTTTGCGCATTCCGCGGTGGCGGGCGTGGAACTGGCGCAGGACGTTATCCATCATGGCGCCGTCGTTGAGCGGCACCTCGGCGTTTTCCGCCACCACGCCAGCATAGCGCTGTAGGGTCGCGCGAAAGGCGTCCAGGCGCTCGCGGCGGGTGTTTACGGAGCCGATTGGCTCGCTTAAAAACAACAGCGCTTCAAAACCCTTTTCCACCAGATGTTCGGTGGCGGTGGTGGCGGCCTGAGTGTTATCCAGCCCCACGACATCACAGGCGAAATCGGGGATTTTACGGTCGATAAGCACCATCGGTAGCGAGGATTGCTGCAGGCGGTTGAGGCCTTCTTCGCGCATGCCGACTGCATTAACCACAATCCCTTCAACCTGATAGCTACGCAGCAGGTCAAGGTAATGCAGCTCCTGATCGACCTCGTTGTTGGTATTACATACCAGCAAGGTGAAGCCTTTTTCGCGGCAGGCGGCTTCAATCCCGCTTAACACGTTCACGGAGTAAGGGTTGGTGATATCGGCGATGATCAGGCCAATCAGGCGGGTACGGCCATGTTTGAGACCACGGGCCATCAGGCTGGGACGGTAGTTGAGCTCGGCAATCGCTTTTTCAATCCGCGCCAGCAGATCGTCGGAAAGCAGATGCTTTTCGCCGTTGAGATAGCGTGAAATGCTGGTTTTACCGGTCTTCGCGGCTTTCGCCACGTCGCTGATGGTTGCTCGCGCCGCTTTCGCCATGATGGCTTCCTTTGCTGAAAATCTGCCAACACCTTAGCGCGAAAAATAGCGATATCAAGCATTTTGCCCGGCAGGGAGGCTGCCGGGCCGGAAACGAGAAGATTACTGCAGCGGGCTGAGGGTAATTTCCACGCGACGGTTCTGCGCTTTGCCTTCCGCCGTGCTGTTGCTGGCGATCGGGTTCGCCGGGCCCATGCCGGTAGTGCGAATACGGTTGGCCGCTACGCCCTGAGTGATGAGCGCGCTGGCGACGCTGTCGGCACGCTGTTGCGACAGACGCATGTTCAGATCGTTGCTGCCGGTGCTGTCGGTGTAGCCGACGACGTTAACGGCAGTTTTCTCGTACTCTTTCAGTACCATCGCGACGCCGGTCAGGGTGTTGGCGCCTGCAGGTTTCAGGTTGGCGCTGCTGCTGTCAAAGGTGACGTTATTCGGCATGTTGAGCACGATGTTATCGCCATTTCGCGTCACGCTGACTCCGGTTCCCTGCATTTTTTCGCGCAGTTTCGCTTCCTGCACGTCCATGTAGTAACCGATGCCGCCGCCTAGCGCCGCGCCTGCCGCTGCGCCAATCAGCGCGCCTTTGCCGCGGTCATGCTTGGAAGAGGAGAGCGCGCCGACGCCTGCGCCTACTAAGGAGCCGATACCCGCGCCGATGCCGGATTTTCCCGCTTCGCGTTCGCCGGTATAAGGGTTGGTAGTACAACCAGAAATAGCCAGTGTGCCGCTAACGATAGCAGCAATCATGAGTACGCGTTTTTTCATCTTATTTCCTTAATCCTTTTTATTCTTTGCCACCGCAAGCGTGACGGTTGATTATGACGTCCGAATACGGAGAAAATTCCCCGTAGGGTATCTCTTTTTGTAAGTAATATTGAACGGTTGACTAACAAACCGTCACAACACCTGCATTCGCTGACCCAGGAGCCTGCTTTGCCAACTTCATCTGCAACTAAAACCATCTTAACCGCGGCCCACTGGGGGCCAATGCTGGTGGAGACGGATGGTGAAAATGTGATTTCGTCCCGCGGCGCGCTGGACACCCCCTTCGCCAACTCGCTGCAAACGGCGGTGCGCGAACAGGTGCATAGTAAAACTCGCGTTCGCTATCCGATGGTGCGAAAAGGCTATCTCGCCTCGCCGCAACAGCCGCAGGGCGTACGCGGGCAGGATGAATTCGTGCGGGTAAGCTGGGAGCAGGCACTTGATCTGATTGATGCCCAGCATCGACGGATCCGCGAAAGCTACGGCCCGCAGTCGATTTTCGCCGGTTCCTATGGCTGGCGTTCTAACGGCGTGTTGCATAAGGCGGCAACCCTGCTGCAGCGCTATATGAGTCTTGCCGGGGGCTATACCGGACACCTCGGCGATTATTCAACCGGCGCGGCGCAGGCGATCATGCCTTATGTGGTTGGCGGTAATGAAGTTTATCAACAGCAAACCAGCTGGCCGCTTATCCTGGAGCACAGCGAGGTGGTGGTGCTGTGGAGCGCTAATCCGCTGAATACGCTGAAAATCGCCTGGAACGCCTCGGATGAACAGGGGATCCCCTGGTTTGATCGCCTGCGCCAGAGCGGCAAGCGGCTGATCTGTATCGATCCTATGCGATCGGAAAGCGTTGATTTCTTTGGCGAATCGATGGAATGGATCGCGCCACATATGGGCACTGACGTCGCGTTGATGCTGGGGATCGCCCATACCCTGGTAGAGCATGGCTGGCAGGACGATGAATTCCTCGCCCGCTGTACCAGCGGTTATGACATTTTCGCCCGCTATTTGAGTGGTGAAAGCGACGGCGTCGCCAAAACCGCCGAATGGGCGGCGGCAATCTGCGGCGTAGCGGCGGATAAAATCCGCGAACTGGCGAAACTTTTCCACGAAAACACCACTATGCTGATGTCCGGCTGGGGCATGCAGCGCCAGCAGTTTGGCGAGCAAAAACACTGGATGCTGGTGACGCTGGCGGCGATGCTGGGGCAGATTGGCACGCCCGGCGGCGGTTTTGGTCTTTCTTACCACTTTGCCAACGGCGGCAATCCCACGCGCCGCGCCGCAGTGCTGGCCTCCATGCAGGGCAGTGTAGCGGGCGGCGTAGACGCGGTGGAAAAAATCCCGGTTGCCCGCATCGTTGAGGCCCTGGAAAACCCCGGCGCAAGCTATCAGCACAACGGGATGACGCGGCGCTTTCCCGACATCCGCTTTATCTGGTGGGCGGGCGGCGCCAACTTTACCCATCATCAGGATACCAACCGCCTGATTCAGGCCTGGCAGAAGCCGGAGCTGATTGTGATTTCCGAATGCTTCTGGACCGCCGCCGCGCGCCATGCTGATATCGTCTTACCGGCGACCACTTCGTTTGAGCGTAACGATCTGACCATGACCGGCGACTACAGCAATCAGCATCTGGTGCCGATGAAGCGGGTGGTCGCGCCGCGCGATGAAGCGCGCGACGATTTCGATGTTTTTGCCGATCTGAGCGAACGCTGGGAGGCGGGCGGCCGCGAACGCTTCACCGAAGGAAAAAACGATTTGCAATGGCTGGAGACCTTCTACCAGATTGCCGCCCAGCGTGGGGCGCAGCAGCAAGTGACGCTGCCGCCGTTTACCGAATTCTGGCAAGCGAACCAGCTAATTGAAATGCCGGAAAACCCGAATAACGCCCGTTTCTCCCGCTTCGCGGCATTTCGCGCAGACCCGCAGGCTAACCCGTTAAAAACCGCGAGCGGAAAAATTGAAATTCACTCGCCGACCATTGCCGGGTTTGGCTATGCCGATTGTCCGCCGCACCCGATGTGGCTCGAACCTGACGAGTGGCACGGCAACGCCGAGGTGGGTCAGCTGCAGATACTTTCCGCCCATCCGGCGCACCGCCTGCATAGCCAGTTGAACCAGACTTCGCTGCGTGAACGCTATGCCGTCGCCGGGCGCGAACCGCTGACTATCCATCCGCTGGACGCTCAGGCGCGCAATATCGCCGACGGCGATCTGGTGCGGGTGTGGAATTCGCGCGGTCAGGTACTGGCTGGCGCGGTGGTCACGGAAGGCATTCGTCCGGGGGTGATTTGCCTGCATGAAGGCGCGTGGCCGGATATCGACCCCGATGCCGGCATATGCAAAAACGGCGCGGTGAACGTGCTGACGAAAGATATTCCGACCTCGCGTCTGGGCAATGGTTGCGCCGGGAATACGGCGCTGGCATGGCTGGAAAAATACGATGGACCCGCGCTGGCGCTTAGCGCATTTGATCCGCCGGCCAATGCATAATCCAGGTTGGGTGCTGAGTATCGTCCTGCCATGCGCAGTCTTCTATACGGAAACCTTGCGCGTGGTAGAAATTTACCGCCCGCACGTTTTTCTGATAGACCTCCAGGCTTAACCAGTCGTAGTGCTGCTTGACCTCATCAAGCAGCGCGCGGCCGATACCGTGGCGGATCGCTTGCGGGGCGACGAAAAGCGCCCCGACGAAGCGCGAATCCATCACGCTGATAAACCCTTTCAGTGCGTCATTCTCCTGCCACACCCAGGTGGCGGCGGCGGGAAGATAGACATCGCGCACAACTTCCAGGCTTTCCCGCCAGTAGCTTTCAGCAATGAACGGATGCGCGTAAATCGTGCTTTCCAGCCATAACTCGAGTAGCGGGCCGGTCTCCGTGGCATCCCATTTTTGGATCATGCTGGTCTCCCGGGGTAGCAACAGCAGCCGGTCACATGATCGTTGACTAACCCGCAGGCCTGCATAAATGAATAACAGATAGTGGAGCCGACAAATTTAAAGCCGCGCTTTTTTAGCGCCTTAGATAGCGCATCGGAGGCTGGTGTGGTGGTGGGGATTTCGGCGAGTGTCGCCGCATGGGTAATTTGCGGCTGATTATCGACAAACGACCAGACGAAATCGCTGAATGCTTCACCGTTGGCTTCCATGGCGAGAAACGCCCGCGCATTGCCGATGATGGCCTGGATCTTTCCCCGATGGCGGATAATGCCCGCATTCTGTAGCAGGCGCTCGACGTCTGCTTCATCCATGGCCGCTACGCGAACCGGGTCAAACTGGTGAAAGGCCTGACGATAGTTTTCACGTTTTTTCAGAACGGTTATCCACGAGAGCCCCGCCTGTTGGCCTTCCAGGCAGATCATTTCAAACAGCTTTTGCGGTGTTCTCTCGGCGACTCCCCATTCTTTATCGTGATACTGGATATAAAGAGGATCCTGGCTTACCCATCCGCAACGTTGCATGTTTCTCTCCCTTTCGTCAGAAAACTTTTTCATCCGCCTTGACGGCTGAAAGATAAAGATAATAGTTAATACAGGGAAACCACTTCCCATCAACTCTTATACTTCAAGTTGCGTAGAAGTGGGCGGCAGCTCGAATTATTTTGAGTATAAAAACACAGCAACATTGCCGATTCGGCTCTTTTGGAGTCGCATTAATGATAATAAAGAAATGCAATGGCCTCCGGGGTGGGTTGATCCCGGCGTGCATCACTATCTGGATGTCGTGTGTTTCAGGCGCTAATGCCTGGCAACAGGAATATATCGCTAACGATACAAAAAGTAATACGTCCGAACGCTATACATGGGATAGCGATCACCAACCGCGTTATGAAGATATTCTCGCCGAGCGTATGAGAGCGTCAGAAGCGCCCGCAGGGCTGGCGTTAAATCAGGCGCTGTCGCCGCCCGATTTAGGTCACGGCATGAGCGTGGGATGGAACTATTCACTGGCCAGCGGCGTGACCTCCGGGCCGGTCGCCAGCTTGCGTAGCGATCTCAATCCGCCGCCAGCGACGCGTCGCGCGGGCGAAAGTATTTATGTCAACACGCTTGGCTGGCGTATGGATTATCAGCAACTGTGGGGCGTGCATCCATGGGCGCAGGTAAGCTATAACCAGTCTATTTCTGTCGATAACAATGCGTCGATTAGCCGCGGAAAAGACGGTAGCTGGGGCGACGTCACGTTGGGCGCCGATATGCCGCTGGGTTCGCATCTGGCGGCATGGGCCACGCTTTCGCAGGCAGATAATGTGCCATCGGGTGAAAATACGCTGTATCTGATGGGGGTCAGCGCCAATTTCTAAATGATTTTGTTACGCATTTGAAACGCAGTCGTTATTGTTAAATCTCAGTAACGGCGCGTTTCTGTGAGATAGCGCACACTAACTTGTTGGTGAAAATTTAGGGAATGAATGTTTTGCAATGCCATTCATTCCGCCATAAATGCATTTCATTCCTCGTTGATGGCAGTTCATGCCTTTTTTCCCCACCGGATATGGGGGTTTGGTTATTGTGGCGGCAGTTAATCCTTCAGGACATCTGCTATGAACGCTGCAAACACTCAATATACCCGCTGGCTTACGCTGATTGGCACGATCATTACGCAATTCGCGCTGGGATCGGTTTATACATGGAGTTTGTTTAATAGTTCTCTGGCCAGCAAACTGGACGAGCCAGTAAGCCAGGTGGCATTTTCCTTCGGCCTGTTAAGTCTTGGGCTGGCGTTATCCTCTTCCGTTGCCGGTAAATTGCAGGAACGTTTTGGCGTGAAACGCGTCACCATGGCATCCGGCATCCTGCTTGGCGTCGGTTTTTTCCTCACTGCCCATGCTAACAGCCTGATGATGCTGTGGCTGAGCGCCGGCCTGCTGGTCGGTCTGGCGGACGGCGCGGGATATTTACTGACGTTATCGAACTGCGTGAAGTGGTTCCCGGAGCGTAAAGGTCTGATTTCCGCCTTCTCAATCGGCGCTTATGGCCTTGGCAGCCTCGGTTTTAAATTTATCGATAGCCACCTGCTGGCGACGGTTGGGCTGGAAAAAACATTTGTTATCTGGGGCGCTATCGTACTGGTGATGATCGTCTTTGGCGCCACCCTAATGAAAGATGCGCCGAATCATCCTGCGACCACTACCGCTAACGGCGTCGTCGAAAATGATTTCACCCTTGCTGAATCCATGCGTAAACCGCAGTACTGGATGCTGGCGGTGATGTTCCTGACGGCCTGCATGAGCGGCCTGTATGTGATTGGCGTCGCCAAAGATATCGCGCAGGGCATGGTACATCTCGACGTGGCGACGGCGGCGAATGCGGTTACCGTGATTTCTATCGCCAACCTGAGCGGCCGTCTGGTTCTGGGCATCCTGTCTGATAAGATCTCCCGTATCCGCGTGATTACTATCGGTCAGGTGGTCTCTCTGGTCGGTATGGCGGCCCTGCTGTTCGCCCCGCTGAATGCAATGACCTTCTTTGCGGCGATTGCCTGCGTGGCCTTTAACTTCGGCGGCACTATTACCGTCTTCCCGTCGCTGGTAAGCGAGTTCTTTGGCCTCAATAACCTGGCGAAAAACTATGGTGTAATTTATCTTGGCTTCGGTATCGGTAGTATTTGCGGTTCGCTGATTGCCTCCGTGTTCGGCGGCTTCTATGTCACCTTCTGCGTCATCTTCGCTCTGCTGATTTTGTCGCTGGCGCTCTCCACCACTATTCGTCAGCCGAAAAGCGAAATTTACCACCAGGCCCACGCCTGATAGCGTCGCCCTTCCTAAGCTAATAATGCCTTACCAGCCAGATATTTTGTAAATATCTGGCTGAATCACATTCCTCGCGGATACTTTTCCCATTTGCTGTGGTCTACTTAGCGCGCTTTGTAGAGGTTTCCGATAACCAACCCAGACGCACTTTATTAATCTTCCTGTTTATATCGTTTTATTCAGGGCGGTTTCATCTCTTCGTTTCCCAGGTTTGCTTGCATGAAATACATTAAAACGATGTCGCAGCAGAAGCTAAGCTTTTGGCTTGCGCTGTACATCGGCTGGTTTATGAACGCCGCGGTGTTTTTCCGTCGTTTCGATGGTTACGCTCAAGAGTTTACCGTCTGGAAAGGGTTGTCCGGAGCGGTGGAACTGGTGGCGACGGTGCTGGTCACCTTCTTCCTGCTGCGTTTGCTCTCGTTATTTGGTCGTCGAGTCTGGCGCATCTTAGCCACGCTGGTGGTGCTGTTTTCCGCAGGGGCAAGTTATTACATGACTTTCCTTAATGTGGTCATTGGCTACGGCATTATCGCTTCGGTGATGACTACCGATATTGACCTGTCGAAAGAGGTTATCGGCTGGCATCTGATCTTGTGGCTGGCGGTTGTTAGTGCGTTGCCGCTGCTGCTTATCTGGAGCAACCGCTGTCGTAAGACGCTGCTGCAACAGGTTAAAACGCCGGGGCAGCGGGCGAAAAATATCCTGATAGTCGTGCTGGCCGGGCTGATGGTCTGGGGGCCAATTCGCCTGCTGGAAGTCCGTCAGAAGAATGTTGAGCGCAATTCAGAAGTCGATATGCCAAGCTACGGCGGCGTGATTGCCAACTCGTATCTGCCTTCTAACTGGCTGTCGGCGCTCGGGCTGTACGCGTGGGCGCAGGTGGATGAATCGTCTGATAATAAGTCGCTGATTAATCCAGCGAAAAAATTTACCTATGTGGCGCCACAGGATCTTGATGATACGTACGTGGTGTTTATTATCGGCGAGACCACCCGCTGGGATCATATGGGTATACTCGGCTATAACCGCAATACCACGCCGAAGCTGGCGCAGGAGAAGAATCTTGTCGCCTTCCGCGGCACCTCTTGCGATACCGCCACCAAGCTGTCGTTGCGTTGTATGTTCGTGCGCGAGGGCGGGGCGGATGATAATCCGCAGCGAACGCTGAAAGAGCAGAATGTGTTTGCTGTTCTGCACCAGTTAGGCTTTGCCGGCGACCTGTACGCGATGCAGAGCGAGATGTGGTTCTACAGCAATACGATGGCCAACAATATCGCCTATCGTGAGCAGATCGGCGCCGAGCCGCGCAACCGCGGCAAGAACGTGGATGATATGCTGCTGGTC
The DNA here is from genome assembly GCF_040062085.1 of Klebsiella sp. JN_Kp122. Lineage (NCBI taxonomy): Bacteria > Pseudomonadati > Pseudomonadota > Gammaproteobacteria > Enterobacterales > Enterobacteriaceae > Klebsiella > Klebsiella sp. JN_Kp122. Next base: position 173,963 of record NZ_JBEAHW010000019.1, on the reverse strand, counting down.
GATGAAATGAAGCGCGGCATGGAGCAAAACCCGAGCGGCAAGCGTTTGATCATTCTCCATACCAAGGGGTCGCATTTTAACTATACCCAGCGATACCCACGCAGCTTTGCGCAGTGGAAACCGGAATGTGTGGGCGTGGACAGCAAATGTTCGAAGGCCGAGTTGATTAACTCCTACGATAACAGCGTCACTTATGTGGATCACTTTATCGTCAGCGTGCTGGACCAACTGCGGGATAAAAAGGCTATCGTGTTCTACGCCGCCGATCACGGCGAGTCGATTAATGAACACGAACATCTGCACGGCACGCCGCGCATGATGGCGCCGCCGGAGCAGTTCCGCGTGCCGATGATGGTCTGGATGTCGGATAAATATCTGGAGAACCCGGATCACGCCGCCTCCTTTGCGCGCCTTAAGCAGCAGGCGGCAATGAAGGTTCCGCACCGTCACGTTGAGCTGTATGACACTATTATGGGTTGTCTTGGTTATACCTCGCCGGATGGTGGGATTAATGAGAACAACAACTGGTGTCGCGTGCCGGCAGCGGCGAAAGCGGCGAAGGAATAGCAGTAGTGGCGAGATTCTCGCCGCTTGATTGATTTTTTGCTAATAAGGCATTGACGGGGGTGCATACCAGCAGTAAGATGCGCCCCGCATTCGGTGATTGGCGCAGCCTGGTAGCGCACTTCGTTCGGGACGAAGGGGTCGGAGGTTCGAATCCTCTATCACCGACCAAATTCGAAAAGCCTGCTCAATGAGCAGGCTTTTTTGCATCTGCGGCCCGAAGAGGATGAGAACCTCCGGGGGGAGGTTCGACTCGAGCGGTTCCCCTGATTGCGGCGCAAGCGCCTTATCAGGGCTACGTCCGTACAGCGTTTGACGAACCCGGTAGCCCGGCTCAGCGCAGCGCAAGCCGGGGCGAAAACCCCGCCATAATCACAAAAATCGCATTTCCCCGCGTATCTCGCCAGCTGTTCGCTGTTTTGTGACATCTTCCATTGCATTTTTTTATCGATGAACAGATCTTTTTTCGCGAAGCTTATGGCTAACTACAGCATTTTCCGCTGTGCGTTTTAACGTTCGCGCTATTAATCGCTCACATAATGGTCACATAGGAAGAAATTTTCACCATTTTTAAGAATTGTTTATCACCAGATGTTGCAAACTATTAAGGGGTTTATTCTGGCTTATGGCCGCTAGCATAAATTTCTCTGCTGAAAATAGCGCCACCAAGTTTTTTTAATCTTTGCCCACCGATTCTCACCCCTGACGCAAAACCCGGTTAGCTGTATTGACGTTTAACCATTCTGTTGACAGATTGTACGGCATGAGGGGCATTTCATGGAGAATCCGTACTGCAACTCAGTCGTTTTAGCGAACGGAATCCCCATCTCTCTCAACGCCTTCGGGCACCACCGACCAGACCGGGTAAAAAATAAATAAAGGTCTGGCGGCTATATGCAAACAACATCACAGTTTTGGAGCAGAATAATGAGTATTTCCTTGAAAAAGTCAGGGATGCTGAAGCTTGGTCTGAGCCTGGTCGCCATGACCGTTGCCGCAAGCGTACAAGCTAAAACCCTGGTTTATTGTTCTGAAGGTTCGCCGGAAGGCTTTAACCCACAGCTATTCACCTCGGGTACCACCTATGACGCCAGTTCGGTGCCTATTTATAACCGTCTGGTTGAATTCAAAACCGGTACGACTGAAGTTATTCCTGGTCTTGCTGAGAAGTGGGATGTCAGCGAGGACGGTAAAACCTATACCTTCCACCTGCGTAAAGGTGTGAAGTGGCAGGATAATAAAGACTTTAAACCAACGCGCGAGCTGAATGCCGACGACGTGGTGTTCTCCTTCGACCGCCAGAAAAATGACAAAAACCCGTACCATAAAGTCTCTGGCGGCAGCTATGAGTACTTCGAAGGGATGGGTCTGCAGGACCTGATTAGCGAAGTGAAGAAAGTGGACGATAATACCGTCCAGTTCGTGCTGACTCGCCCGGAAGCGCCGTTCCTCGCTGACCTGGCGATGGACTTTGCTTCTATTCTGTCGAAAGAGTATGCCGACAACATGCTGAAAGCCGGCACGCCGGAAAAAGTAGACCTTAACCCAATCGGCACCGGCCCATTCCAGCTGCTGCAGTATCAGAAAGACTCGCGCATTCTGTATAAAGCCTTCCCGGGCTACTGGGGCACCAAGCCGCAGATCGATCGTCTGGTCTTCTCCATCACTCCGGACGCTTCCGTACGCTACGCCAAGCTGCAGAAAAACGAGTGCCAGGTGATGCCGTATCCGAACCCGGCTGACATCGCGCGCATGAAGGAAGATAAAAACATCAACCTGCTGGAACAGCCGGGTCTGAACGTGGGTTATCTCTCCTTCAATACCGAGAAAAAACCGCTGGATAACGTCAAAGTTCGCCAGGCGCTGACCTACGCGGTGAACAAAGAAGCGATCATCAAAGCCGTTTATCAGGGCGCCGGCCAGTCGGCGAAGAACCTGATCCCGCCGACCATGTGGGGCTATAACGATGACGTTAAAGACTACACCTACGATCCTGAGAAGGCGAAGCAGCTGCTGAAAGAAGCGGGCATGGAAAAAGGCTTCACCATCGACCTGTGGGCAATGCCGGTACAGCGTCCGTATAACCCGAACGCGCGCCGTATGGCTGAAATGATCCAGGCCGACTGGGCGAAAGTCGGCGTACAGGCCAAGATAGTCACCTACGAGTGGGGCGAGTATCTGAAACGCGCGAAAGCGGGCGAGCATCAGACCGTGATGATGGGCTGGACCGGCGACAACGGGGATCCAGATAACTTCTTCGCGACCCTGTTCAGCTGCGCCGCGGCGAAAGACGGCTCTAACTACTCTCGCTGGTGCTATAAGCCGTTTGAAGACCTCATTCAACCGGCACGCGCCACCGACGACCACAACAAGCGTATTGAACTGTACAAACAGGCTCAGGTAGTGATGCATGACCAGGCTCCGGCGCTGATCATTGCTCACTCCACCGTTTACGAGCCAGTGCGTAAAGAAGTCAAAGGCTATGTGGTTGATCCGCTTGGCAAACACCACTTCGATAACGTCTCTGTCGAATAATAAGCACGATGCCTGACCCCCTCTCCCCGCGCGGGAGAGGCGGGGGGCGTATTCCCGCTATTCGGGGAGTACTTTTGTGAGCAATACAGACGCCTTGTCACCAGGCCTGGCGTCACTATAGAGAATCCGGGTTATGTTGCAGTTTATTCTCCGACGTTTGGGACTCGTCATCCCGACATTTATCGGTATTACCCTTCTCACCTTTGCTTTCGTTCATATGATCCCCGGTGATCCGGTGATGATTATGGCGGGCGAACGTGGTATTTCCCCTGAACGTCACGCGCAGCTGCTGGCCGAAATGGGCCTTGATAAGCCGCTGTGGCAGCAATATGCCCATTACATTTGGGGCGTACTGCACGGTGATTTAGGGATCTCGCTGAAAAGCCGAATTCCCGTGTGGCAAGAGTTTGTGCCTCGCTTCAAGGCCACCCTCGAACTGGGCGTCTGCGCGATGATTTTCGCCGTCGCCGTCGGTATTCCGGTGGGCGTGCTGGCTGCGGTAAAACGCGGCTCCATCTTTGACCACACTGCCGTGGGGCTGGCGCTGACCGGCTACTCGATGCCTATCTTCTGGTGGGGCATGATGCTGATTATGCTGGTTTCGGTGCAGCTGAATCTGACGCCGGTCTCCGGGCGTATCAGCGATACGGTATTCCTTGACGATACCCTGCCGCTGACCGGTTTTATGCTGATTGACACCGCCATCTGGGGCGAGCAGGGCGACTTTATTGATGCCTTAATGCATATGATCCTTCCCGCCATCGTGCTGGGTACGATTCCGCTGGCGGTGATCGTGCGTATGACCCGCTCATCGATGCTGGAAGTGCTTGGCGAGGATTACATCCGTACCGCACGCGCTAAGGGGTTGACCCGCATGCGGGTGATTGTCATCCATGCGCTACGCAACGCGATGCTGCCGGTGGTGACGGTGATTGGTCTGCAGGTGGGCACGCTGCTGGCGGGCGCCATTCTGACCGAAACCATCTTTTCGTGGCCAGGTTTAGGCCGCTGGCTTATCGATGCGCTACAGCGCCGCGATTATCCAGTTGTGCAGGGCGGGGTTCTGCTGGTGGCGACGATGATTATTCTCGTCAACCTGCTGGTCGACCTGCTGTATGGCGTGGTGAACCCGCGTATCCGGCATAAGAAGTAAGGGGCCATCATGTCACAAATTACAGAAAATAAAGTTGTCGCCGCACCGGTGCCAATGACCCCGCTGCAGGAGTTCTGGCACTATTTCAAACGCAATAAGGGTGCCGTCGTCGGGTTGGTGTATGTGGCGGTGATGATTATCATCGCGGTATTTGCCAACTTTCTCGCCCCTTATAACCCGGCGGATCAGTTCCGTGATTCGCTGCTGGCGCCGCCGTTCTGGCAGGATGGCGGCAGCCTGGCGCATCTGCTTGGCACCGATGACGTGGGTCGCGATATTCTCTCACGCCTGATGTACGGCGCGCGCCTGTCGCTGCTGGTAGGCTGTCTGGTGGTAGTACTGTCGCTGATCCTCGGCGTGGTGCTGGGGCTGATTGCTGGCTATTTCGGCGGGGTGGTGGACTCCGTCATCATGCGCGTGGTCGATATCATGCTGGCGCTGCCGAGCCTGCTGCTGGCGTTGGTGCTGGTGGCTATCTTCGGGCCGTCAATCGTTAATGCTTCGCTGGCGCTCACCTTCGTTGCCCTACCGCACTATGTGCGTCTGACGCGCGCGGCGGTGCTGGTGGAAGTGCACCGCGATTACGTTACCGCTTCCCGCGTGGCGGGCGCCGGCGCGATGCGCCAGATGTTCGTTAATATTCTCCCTAACTGTCTTGCGCCGCTGATTGTTCAGGCGTCGCTGGGCTTCTCTAACGCCATTCTCGACATGGCAGCGCTGGGGTTCCTCGGTATGGGCGCGCAGCCGCCGACGCCTGAGTGGGGCACCATGCTTTCCGACGTATTGCAGTTCGCGCAAAGCGCCTGGTGGGTAGTGACCTTCCCGGGTGTGGCGATCCTGCTGACGGTGCTGGCATTTAACCTGATGGGTGACGGTCTGCGTGACGCGCTCGATCCCAAACTGAAGCAGTAAGAGGTTCGAGATGGCGTTATTAAATGTAGATAAGTTATCGGTGCATTTCGGCGATGAGAATGCGCCGTTCCGCGCCGTAGACCGCATCAGCTATAGCGTGAAGCAGGGCGAAGTGGTCGGCATCGTGGGGGAATCGGGTTCCGGTAAGTCGGTGAGCTCGCTGGCGATTATGGGGCTGATTGATTACCCCGGCCGGGTGATGGCGGACAAACTGGAATTTAACGGCCGCGATTTGCAGCGAATTTCGGAAAAAGAGCGGCGCCAGCTGGTGGGGGCGGAAGTGGCGATGATCTTCCAGGATCCGATGACCAGCCTCAACCCGTGCTTTACCGTCGGCTACCAGATTATGGAAGCGATTAAGGTCCATCAGGGCGGCAATAAGCAAACCCGCCGCCAGCGGGCGATCGACCTGCTGAACCTGGTGGGTATTCCTGACCCGGCCTCGCGGCTGGACGTTTATCCGCACCAGCTTTCCGGCGGGATGAGCCAGCGCGTGATGATCGCGATGGCTATCGCCTGCCGGCCAAAACTGCTGATTGCCGATGAACCGACTACCGCGCTGGATGTGACTATTCAGGCGCAGATTATCGAACTGCTGCTGGAGTTGCAGCAGCAAGAGAATATGGCGCTGGTGCTGATTACCCACGATCTGGCGCTGGTGGCGGAAGCCGCGCATAAAATTATCGTCATGTACGCGGGTCAGGTGGTGGAGACCGGTGATGCGAAAGATATCTTCCGCGCGCCGCGTCATCCTTACACCCAGGCGTTGCTGCGCGCGCTGCCGGAGTTTGCCCAGGATAAGGCGCGTCTGGCCTCGCTCCCGGGTGTGGTGCCGGGGAAATACGATCGTCCTAACGGCTGCCTGCTGAACCCGCGCTGCCCCTACGCAACGGATAAATGCCGGAGCGAAGAGCCCGCGCTTGCGGATCTCGACGGCGGCCGTCAGTCTAAATGCCACTACCCACTCGATGATGCCGGGAGGCCTGGATTATGAGTACGCAAAAGGCCGCCACGCAACAACCGTTGTTGCAGGCCATTGATCTGAAAAAACACTATCCGGTGAAGAAGGGGCTGTTCGCTCCGGAACGGCTGGTGAAAGCGCTGGACGGCGTCTCCTTTACTCTTGAGCGCGGTAAAACGCTGGCGGTAGTGGGGGAGTCGGGCTGCGGCAAATCGACGCTGGGCCGTTTACTGACGATGATTGAAATCCCCACTGGCGGCGAGTTGTATTATCAGGGGCAGGATCTGCTCAAGCACGACCCGCAGGCGCAAAAGCTGCGGCGGCAAAAAATCCAGATTGTGTTCCAGAACCCGTATGGTTCGCTGAACCCGCGTAAAAAAGTGGGGCAGATTCTGGAAGAGCCGCTGTTGATTAACAGCAGCCTGAGCAAAGAGCAGCGGCGTGAAAAGGCGCTGGCGATGATGGCGAAGGTGGGCCTGAAAACGGAGCATTACGATCGCTATCCGCATATGTTCTCCGGCGGTCAGCGCCAGCGTATCGCCATTGCCCGCGGGCTGATGCTGGATCCGGATGTGGTGATTGCCGATGAGCCGGTCTCCGCGTTGGATGTTTCGGTACGCGCCCAGGTGCTGAACCTGATGATGGATTTGCAGCAGGATTTAGGACTGTCCTACGTATTTATCTCCCACGACCTCTCGGTCGTCGAGCACATCGCTGATGAAGTCATGGTGATGTATCTTGGCCGTTGCGTAGAGAAGGGGACCAAGGATCAGATCTTTAATAACCCGCGTCATCCGTATACTCAGGCGCTGCTGTCGGCGACGCCGCGACTGAACCCGGACGATCGGCGCGAGCGCATCAAGCTGACCGGCGAACTGCCGAGCCCGCTGAATCCGCCGCCGGGTTGCGCCTTTAATGCGCGCTGCCGCCGACGCTTTGGCCCATGCACCCAGCTTCAGCCGCAGCTTAAGGATTACGGCGGCCAACTAGTGGCCTGCTTTGCCGTTGATCAGGATGAGAATCCGGAGAAAGCGCGAGCGTGATGGTAGGCGGGTTGTCGCGTGATGATTTATGCGGGGGAGAGCTGGAATGCGCCTCGCAGATTGCCAAAGGGCGTGGTGAAGGCGATAACATGGAGCAGTAGAATCGACGCCAAGCCGGGTTCGCCCGGTGAGGCGCAATGTTGCGGGGGCTTGAACCCCGGCGGCATAGATAAGTTGCTGGAAAGAGAAAACCCTCGCACGTTGCTGGTGTTAACCAGGCAACTGAACGAGGGCTATCGACAACTCCAGACAAGTTAAAGATAGCCGCGAACGGTTGCCATTGCAATACAGGCGGCTCTATGACGCTCACACAGTTGGGTCTGATCTTATGGGACGATCTGGCGGCGCCGATAATCGCTGGCATTGTGGTCAGTATTATCGTCAGCTGGATGCATAACCAGAAGTGACGGACCGGCGGGCGTGAGTCTGCTGCGTTGGCAATTTGCGCCCGAACAGGCCGCAGGAATTCTCCTGCGGCCTTTTTCGTTTTTCCTGGCGGCACGCAGAATGTGGTTGGTTGCTGGAATGCGCCTCGCAGATTGCTAAAGGGCGTGGTGAAGGCGATAACACGGAGCAGTAGAATCGACGCCAAGCTGGGTTCGCCCGGTGAGGCGCAATGTTGCGGGGGCTTGAACCCCGGCGGCATAGATAAGTTGCTGGAAAGAGAAAACCCTCGCACGTTGCTGGTGTTAACCAGGCAACTGAACGAGGGCTATCACTAACTCCAGACAAGTTAAAGATAGCCGCGAACGGTTGCCATTGCAATACAGGCGGCTCTATGACGCTCACACAGTTGGGTCTGATCTTATGGGACGATCTGGCGGCGCCGATAATTGCTGGCATCGTGGTCAGCATTATCGTCAGCTGGATGCATAACCAGAAGTGACGGACCGGCGGGCGTGAGTCTGCTGCGTTGGCAATTTGCGCCCGAACAGGCCGCAGGAATCCTCCTGCGGCCTTTTTCGTCTTTACTGCGGATATGGCACCCAACTGCCGCCGTTGAGCTGCACGTAGGGTTTGCCTTGATACTGAATGACGATAGCGTTGGAGTTTTCCGATACCGCCGCGGTCTGCGGCAGGTTAGCGGTGTACTGCTGCCAGTTGACGTTATCTTCGGTAAACATCTTGCCGTCCAGGGCGCGCACCACCAGTTCAGAAACCGCGAGGTAGCTGGAAGGCTGAGTGATTTCCACCGCAGCGCCCTGGTGCGGCGCCTTCATGCCGAAGAATTTCACCGCCGCAGGGACGTTGGTAATCGATGGGCTTGGGATATCGCGCAGCCCGGAAACCTGCATCTTATCCCCCTTCAGCGCGGCGCCGTGTTCCGGCACCACCACCACCATCACTTTACGCCCCGATTTTTCCAGTTCGGTGAAGAAGGCGTCCAGCTCATCAAAGAATTTCTGCGCGCGAGCTTTATAGTCGGCTGTTTTGCTTTGGCCGGGATAATGGTTGCCATCGTGCAGCGGCAGCGTGTTGTAGAAGGTCGCGGTACGCGGCGTGTTGAGCTTCTCGGTAGACTGTAGCCAGCGATCGAGCGTCGCCTGGTCGTCGTAAACAGGCGATCCGTCGAAGCCTTGCAGGATAACCGGCAAACCGCTCTGATCCATCAATGGACTTTGCATGCCGCCGAGTGAGCGAACCTCTTTGAGGAAGTCGCCGAATACGCCGTTATGCCCCAGCATCAGCTGTTGGGTAAAGCCCAGTTTCGCCAGATTTTCGAACAGATAGCACTCGCTGCCCGATGGCTGATACAGGTTGCTATGAGATAGCTGGCCGCAGCTGGCGCGCAGCAGGCGAACCGCTGCCGGGCCGCTGTAGGAGGTCGCGGAGTTGAAGTTTTTGAAGACAATATCGAAATGTTTCCACAGCGGGTGATCCATCAGCCCGGCAGCCTCGATGTCCGACCATGACAGGGAACAGATGTTGATCACCAGCAGATCAAACGGCTGCGCATCCTCAGGAAGCTGAGCGGGGAATGACGTTTTTCTTTTCTGTTCAGAAGCATAGAAAGTTTTCAGCCAGTTGCTGAGGTTAGCCGAGGTTGGCGGTTCGGTCTGCGGCGGGATATCGCCGCTGGCGGCAGCGCTGGTGGATGCCGCGGCTGTTGTGGTTCCACCGGTTGTTGCCGCCGGCGTGGCCGCTGCCGTGGTCGGCTGACCGGCAGGCCATAAGGTGAAGGAGGGCAGCAGCGGGCTGATAACCAGCCAGACCATGATAGCCGAAACAAATACGGTAACGCGTAGCCACTGGCTGATGAATAGCCACAGCACCAGCAGCACAAAGAAGGCGCCGACCATATTCCAGTTAATAAAGCGGGTGATCAGATCCCAGATGTAATCGGCGCTGAAACCGGCAATTTGCGAACCCTGGCTCATGATGCTTTCCGGACCCGGTAACCAGGTATCATGCCAGAACAGGGCAAAGCCGAGCGGAATCGCTATCCAGTGGCGTACCCGGTGCAGTTTTTCTCGGGGGATCGGCACCAGCAGAAAGGCGAGGAACACCAGGTTAAGCATCGGATGGAAGTTCAGGTACCCCGCCCACAGCAGGGCAAACTTCACCAGAAAATAGAAGTTCCAGCCAGACAGGCCGCGCCAGTACTGCCATAGCGGAAGCGGCGTAGCGGTAGTTTTTGCTTTGGTCATTTTTTCAGTTTGCCCTGCCTGGTCGCATTATCCCGGCGCAGCACGCCGGCTGGTTTCACATAACGGGGTTTAAAGAACATCAAACGCAAAGTCGTGCGAATACGGCGCTGATAATGGCGCGTTAGATATCCCAGTGGGAAAAACAGCAGGGCGCACAATACGATCAGCTGAATGATATCGGCGATAGACATCATGACCGCGGTTCTCCGTCGGTGGAGAGCCGCCAGGGTTCCGGGATTCGCCGCCACTGGCGCCCATCGTGCTTAACGTTAAGGGCTTCGTTTTTGCCTATGGTAATTGGCAGCGGCGTGTTCCAGTTGTCCGGGGAGAGGCCCCGCATCAACAGGATTTCCGCTGAAATTTGCTTGTCTTCAAACCAAATCATACGGTTAGAGAAAATGTCTCCGGTCGGTAATGGGAAGATATGGTTTAATGCGGTGTCGAGGTCATTTACCCGGCAAAACGATAAGAACAGCACTAATCGATTATTACCGATCGTCACGATATCGCCCATGCGGTTAGGTTTACACAGGGTTAATGCCTGTTCAACGCGTAGCCCCGGCGCAGGGCGTAACGCCACCATCACCCCTTTGCTATCCGGCGGCAGCAGCGTGTTTGCCATGATATTGCCGACCGCTTCACAGAAGGCGTCCCACTTTTGATAGCCGCGAAGTTTAAGCGGCCGGCTCCAGGTCAACAGCGTGTTGAAGTCTTCCGGAACGTGGCGAGTAAATTTCTGCTTTTGCACGCTTTCAATGAGCGTCAGGCAGCGTGAAAGCCCGGCGCTGCAGGGGATCACCATGTTGGCGCCGCTGCTTAGCAGCAAGCGTTCATCGGTGGCGCGCAGGCTCGGCGTTTGTTCACGTACCACGATTTTTAGGGCGCTGCCGCGCTGGCGACGCAGGGTATGGATATAGCGGCCGAGCTGCTCTATTTGTTCGTTCTGGGTGATGGAAAATAGCAGGGTGGCCGCTTGCGCGGTACGACCGGCTTCAAAGACGGCATCATTGGTTTCGAACAGCGTCCAGTATTCGGAAAGCGCGGGGGCCCCTTCCAGCACGCGCAAATTACTGAGGACGATTTTTTCGTCGCTGCGCGGCTGTACCACCGCTTCTTCGTTTTGCGCCAGTCGCCAGCCCTCATCATCGTGTAAAATAACCAACTGTTGCTGCGCGCTAATACCTTTCTCACTGCCCCACCATGCGATATCAAATAGATGGCTATCGCCCTGATAACGAATGCTCGCCAGCCCGGAAAGGGCTCGATACTGGCGTAATAACGGGGAAAGTTGTTTGTCGGTATCGTTAGCAGAATTAAGTATCATAAGAGAGCAGTTATGGTATTTGGCCCATCGATTCGATTTTTCTACCCAACGGAGTAATTCTTCTGTTTTTATATTTTGCCAGGAATTTTCTGTACATAGCAGAATAAATAAATAATTGCCAGGTTCCATCGAACAAAGTAGGTCGCGGTGCAACTCCCTCAGGCCTTCCGGGCGATCGGGCATCGTGAATAATGCGATTTTATTAGGGCCGCGATCTTTTTTTAATGACATGACTTCTTTAGGGTTTTTGCCCATCACTACGGCGGCGACTTTGCTGTCCTGCGCCTGGCTTTCCAGCGTTTGATTCATCAGGCTGACGGCGTCGGCATAGCGGTCGACATTAAGCCACCACACCCCGCCAACGGGCATATGGCATACTTCGTCCCATAACGATGAAATACCCAACGTATATACAATATCCACGATGTCCCTCGCGCGCCCTATTTACAATGATTAGTTTACTAGCGAAAGCGTGAGAGTAAACCTAACATTGAAATTAAAGGACATCAGTTTTAGCATGTACACGTAATTTTAGGGATGAGCGGTTTACACTTCCTGGTTTTATAATGTGTTTTTCGAATGGACAGAGAAATGCCGGAAAAAGACCCTGCGGTACCTGGCGATGCGACGCTGGGATATACCTTCCAAAATGATTTCCTGGCATTAAGCCGGGCATTTTCCCTGCCGGATATTGATTACCACGATATTTCCCGACGCGAACAGCTCGCCGCGGCGTTGCAACGCTGGCCGCTGTTGGCCGAATTAGCAGAGAAAAAGTAAGGAAGCCGTCGATGGCGATTCTGGGATTACAAGGCATACGCGGCGGCGTAGGCACCACCTCCATTACCGCCGCACTGGCCTGGGCGCTACAGCTGCTCGGCGAAACGGTGCTGGTGGTCGATGCCAGCCCGGACAATATGCTGCGCTTTTTTTTCAACGTTGATTTCGACCATCACAACGGCTGGGCGCGCTCGTTGATTGACGGTCGCGACTGGCGCGACGCCGGACTGCGCTACACCGCGCATATCGATCTTCTGCCGTTTGGCCGCCTGACCCCCGGCGAACGCGAGCACGTTGATAAACTGAGTCCGACCCTGGAACCCATCGCAGCGCAAATCAAATTGTTCGATCAGCAGGGGAGCCACCGCTGGCTGCTGCTTGATATTCCGGAAGGCTACTCTCCGCTTACCCGCGAACTGCTGAGCGTCTGCGATCGTGCGCTGCAGGTTGTGCACCCCGACGGTAACAGTCATATACGTCTGCATCAGCAGGCGCTGCCTGCCAACGCGGATATTTTGATTAACGACATGCGCGTCGGCAGCCAGCTGCAGGAAGATCTCTATCAACTGTGGCTGGAAAGCCAGCGGCGTATTTTGCCGGTCACGATTCACCGCGATGAAGCGATGGCGGAGTGTCTGGCGGCGAAACAGCCTCTTGGCGAATACCGCCAGGATTCGCTGGCGGCGGAAGAGGTGTTGACGCTGGCCAACTGGTGCCTGCTGCACTATGCCAGGGAGGGGGCGGCATGATCCGCCTGAGTACGTTGCTGCTGGCGCCGCCGGTGGGCGAGCGCTTGAGTGAACGTTATGATGACTATCGTCAGCATGGCGCGTCGGTGCTTTCGGCTTTTCTCGGTTGCCTGTGGGCGTCGCTGGCGTGGGCATTCATGCCGCTTGAGACGCCGCGCTGGCAAGCTATTCGCGAACACCATGGCGACTATTTTCCGCATATTAATCCGCATCGCCCACGCCCGTTAGATCCGCTGCGCTATTTGCTGCAGTCGCTCTGGCTGCTGGCGACCCGGGTGCCGGAAGCGGATAAAAAAATAAACTGGCGCTCGCTGGCGGCACTGGAAGGGGTTCACGGGCGCTACGCGCAGTGGCTGGAAAAATTACCGGAGAAGGTCAACACCCGTACCGGCCACCTCGATAAGCAAAAAGAGCTTGAACATCTGCATCCGCAGCTGCGGCGGCTGGTGCTTGGCACCATTACCTTCTTCTCGCTGATTCTGGCGCTGTTGTGTATCACCCAGCCGTTTAACCCGCTGTCGCAGTTTATCTTCCTGCTGTTACTGTGGGGCGTTGCGCTGCTGGTGCGGCGTATTCCGGGGCGTTTCTCTGCCCTGATGTTGATCGTGTTGTCATTGACCGTTTCTTGTCGCTATATCTGGTGGCGCTATACCTCCACGCTGAACTGGAATGATCCGGTCAGTCTGGTGTGCGGGCTGATTTTGCTGTTTGCCGAAACCTACGCCTGGATTGTGCTGGTACTGGGCTATTTCCAGGTGGTGTGGCCGCTGAATCGCCAGCCGGTGCCGCTACCGGAAGATATGAACGTATGGCCGACGGTGGATATCTTCGTCCCGACCTACAACGAAGACCTCAGCGTGGTGAAAAATACCATCTACGCTTCGCAGGGTATCGACTGGCCGAAGGATAAGCTCAATATCTGGATCCTTGATGACGGTGGTCGCGAAGAGTTTCGCCAGTTCGCGAAAGATGTCGGCGTACATTACATCGCGCGTACCAGCCACGAACATGCCAAGGCCGGTAATATCAACAATGCGCTGAAGTATGCGAAAGGCGAGTTCGTCTCTATTTTCGACTGTGACCACGTGCCCACCCGCTCGTTTCTGCAGATGACTATGGGGTGGTTCCTGAAGGATAAAAAGCTGGCGATGATGCAGACGCCGCACCACTTCTTCTCGCCGGATCCGTTCGAACGCAACCTGGGCCGTTTTCGTAAAACTCCAAATGAAGGGACGCTGTTTTACGGCCTGGTGCAGGACGGCAACGACATGTGGGATGCGACCTTTTTCTGCGGCTCCTGCGCGGTAATTCGCCGCGGCCCGCTGGATGAAATCGGCGGTATCGCCGTTGAGACGGTCACCGAGGATGCTCACACTTCACTGCGCCTGCATCGTCGTGGCCACACCTCCGCCTATATGCGCATCCCGCAGGCGGCGGGGCTGGCGACGGAAAGCTTGTCGGCGCATATCGGCCAGCGTATTCGCTGGGCGCGCGGGATGGTGCAGATTTTCCGTCTCGACAACCCCTTATTCGGTAAAGGGTTGAAGCTGGCGCAGCGTATCTGCTACGTCAACGCGATGCTGCACTTTTTGTCCGGTATACCGCGGCTTATCTTCCTCACCGCGCCGCTGGCCTTCCTGCTGCTACACGCCTATATCATCTATGCGCCGGCGCTGATGATCGCCTTGTTCGTGCTGCCGCATATGATTCATGCCAGCCTGACCAACTCGAAGATCCAGGGCAAGTACCGCCACTCCTTCTGGAGTGAAATCTACGAAACGGTGTTGGCCTGGTATATCGCGCCGCCGACCTTCGTCGCGCTGATTAACCCGCATAAAGGCAAGTTTAACGTCACCGCCAAAGGCGGACTGGTGAAGGATGAGTATGTCGATTGGGTTATTTCCCGCCCCTATATTTATCTGGTGTTGCTCAATCTGGTGGGCGTGGCGGTCGGCATCTGGCGCTTTATGTACGGGCCCGAAAACGAAATTTTAACCGTCTGGGTCAGTATCATCTGGGTGTTTTATAACTTAATCATCCTCGGCGGCGCCGTGGCGGTGTCGGTGGAGAGCAAACAGGTGCGGCGTTCGCACCGCGTAGAGATGTCGATGCCGGCGGCGATTGCCCGCCCGGATGGCCACCTGTTCTCCTGTACCGTTCATGACTACTCGGACGGCGGCCTGGGGATAAAAATTCACGGTGAAGCGCGGGTACTGGAAGGGCAACACGTGAATCTGCTGCTCAAACGCGGACAGCAAGAATATGACTTCCCGGTACGCGTCGCGCGGGTGAACGGCGGCGAAGTCGGTCTGCAATTGCTGCCGCTGACAAACCAGCAACATATTGATTTTGTGCAGTGTACGTTTGCCCGCGCTGATACGTGGGCGCTTTGGCAGGATAGCTTCCCGGAAGATAAGCCGATGGAAAGCCTGCTGGATATCCTCAAGCTGGGGTTCCGTGGATATCGTCACCTGGCGGAGTTCTCGCCGCCGTCGGTGAAGGTTATTTTCCGCTCGCTCACCTCGCTGGTGGCCTGGATTGTATCGTTTTTACCGCGCCGTCCCGAACGCGCCGCGGCGGTGCTTTCGGCAGAACCGGCAATGGCTCAACAATGATGATAATGCGATGAAAAGAAAACTTTCCTTGATTTGTGCAGTGGCGGTGGGAATGAGCAGTTGGTACCCCTTCGCAACATTTTCGGCTCCGGCGACGTCGCCGGAGGCCGTGGTTGCCGGAGCTCCAGCGACAGCGGGAGCTGTTCAGCCAGCGCCGGTCGTTAACGATGGCCAGCCAACGGCGACGGTTATCGATTCTGCCGCCGCGCCGGTGGTGGTGGCGGACAACATTCCCTCTCGCGATGTGAAGCTGACTTTTGCGCAAATCGCGCCGCCGCCGGGGAGCATGGTGCTGCGCGGTTCTCATCCTGAGGGCGCCGTAGAGTTCGGTATGCGCAGCGATGAGGTGGTCGCCAAAGCGCTGCTCAATCTTGACTACACGCCGTCGCCATCGCTGCTGCCGGTGCAGTCTCAACTGAAGGTTTATCTTAACGACGAGCTGATGGGCGTACTGCCGGTCACCAAAGAGCAACTGGGTAAAAAAGTGAGCGCCCAGATCCCCGTCGATCCGCTGTATATCACCGATTTTAACCGCGTGCGGCTGGAGTTCGTCGGCCACTATCGCGACGTTTGCGAAAACCCGGCGAGCAGTACGTTGTGGCTTGATATCGGTCGTGAGAGCTCGCTGGATTTAACCTATCAGTCGCTGCAGGTCCGTAACGATCTCTCCCACTTCCCGGTGCCGTTCTACGACTCGCGCGACAACCGTCCGCTGACGTTGCCGATGGTTTTTGCTGCTGCGCCTGACGTCATACAACAGCAGGCGGCGGCGATTGTCGCCTCCTGGTTTGGCAGCAAGGCTGGCTGGCGCGGCCAGCAGTTCCCGGTCCACTTCAATGAGATACCGGAACGTAACGCTATCATCTTCGCGACCAACGATAAGCGTCCGGACTTCCTGCGCGACCATCCGCCGGTGAAAGCGCCGACTATCGAAATGGTCAACCATCCGAGCAACCCGTACGTCAAGCTGCTGGTGATCTTCGGTCGCAACGATCAAGACCTGCTGTTGGCGGCCAAGGGCATTGCCCAGGGGAATATTTTGTTCCGCGGCGATAGTGTTGTCGTGGATGGCGTGAAAGAGTTGAAAGCCCGCCAGCCCTATGACGCGCCGAACTGGGTTCGTACCGACAGGCCGGTGACTTTCGGCGAGCTGAAAACCTATGAACAGCAACTGCAATCAAGCGGCCTGGTGCCAGATTCGATTAACGTGGCGCTGAATCTGCCGCCGGATCTGTATCTGCTGCGCGCTAACGGCATCGATATGGACCTGAAGTATCGCTATACCATGCCGCCGATCAAAGATAGCTCGCGAATGGATATCAGCCTAAACGATCAGTTCCTGCAGTCGTTCAGCCTCAATAGCTCGCAGGATGTGAATAAGCTGATTTTACGCCTACCGGTGCTGCAGGGGTTACTGGACGGCCAGAACCAGGTGACCATACCCGCGCTGCGCCTGGGCGCGATGAACCAGCTGCGCTTCGATTTCCAGTACATGAACCCGATGCCCGGCGGCAACATCGATAACTGCATTACCTTCCAGCCGGTGCAGAATCACGTGGTCATCGGCGATGACTCCACCATCGATTTTTCGAAGTATTACCACTTCCTGGCGATGCCGGATCTGCGCGTCTTCGCCAACGCCGGTTTCCCGTATACCCGCATGGCCGATCTCTCTCAGACGCTGATCGTGGTGCCGAAAACGCCTGATGCGGGCCAGGTGGAGACGCTACTGCAGGCGGTAGGCGGCATCGGCGCGCAGAGCGGGCTGGCGGCTATCAACTTGCAGATGACCGATGACGGTAACCAGATTAAGGGCAAAGATGCCGACCTGATGCTGATTGGCGCTATTCCGCCATCGCTGAAAGACGACAGCAAAATCAATCTGCTGGTTGAGGCGACCAAAACCTGGGTGAAAACGCCGATGCGTCACTATGACCTGGCCAGCATCTACCCGGACGATGACGCCCGCACGCCGCATACGCGAACCGACATCACCTCTTCCGGGCCAATGGCGGCGATTATCGGCTTCCAGTCGCCATACAACGACCAGCGCAGCGTGATCGCCCTGATGGCCGATAGCCCACGCGGCAACAAGCTGCTTACAAACGCCTTAAATGACAGCGGCAAACGGGCGGCGATGTTCGGTTCGGTGGCGGTGATTCGCGAATCCGGCGTCAATAGTCTGCGGGTTGGCGATATCTATTATGTCGGCCATCTGCCGTGGTTCGAGCGCATCTGGTTTGCGCTCTCCAGCCATCCGATACTGTTGGCGATTCTGGCGGCCGTCAGCATTGTGCTGCTGGCGTGGGTGCTGTGGCGCATGCTGCGTATTCTCAGCCGTCGCCGTCTTGATCCTGATGATGAGTAATTGCTGATGAACGCATTTCGTGGGGTACTTCTCTCGGTATTGATGCTGGCGGCGGGGCAGGTTAGCGCCGCCTGCCAGTGGCCCGCCTGGGAGCAGTTTAAAAAAGCGTATGTCAGTGCCGAAGGGCGGGTCATCGACCCCAGCGATGCGCGCAAAATCACCACCTCCGAAGGGCAAAGCTACGCGCTGTTCTTCGCTCTCGCGGCCAACGATCGCCAGGGCTTCGATAAGCTGTTCCAGTGGACGCAGAACAACCTGGCGCAGGGCGATCTGCGCGCCCATCTGCCGGGATGGCTATGGGGGAAAAAGAGCGAGGATGAATGGACGGTGCTGGACAGCAATTCAGCTGCGGATTCTGATTTGTGGATTGCCTGGGCGCTGCTGGAAGCCGGACGCCTGTGGAAGGTTGATAACTATACTGAGGTAGGAAAAGCGCTGCTGGCGCGGATTGCCGATGAAGAAGTCGCTGATGTTCCGGGGCTCGGGCCGTCGGTACTGCCGGGGAAAGTTGGTTTCGCGGACGACAAGGGCTGGCGCTTTAATCCAAGTTATCTGCCGCCGCAGCTCGCCACCTACTTTACCCGCTTTGGCGCGCCGTGGCCGAAGATCCGCGACAGCAATCTGCGACTGCTGCTGGAAACGGCGCCAAAAGGCTTCTCGCCGGACTGGGTGCGCTATGAGAAAGGTAGCGGCTGGCAGTTGAAAACCGATAAACCGATTATTGGCAGCTATGACGCTATCCGCGTCTATCTGTGGGTCGGCATGCTCAATAACGCCGATCAACAAAAAGCGCCGCTATTGGCGCGTTTCAAACCGATGGCGGTTCAGACGATCAAACAGGGATTACCGCCGGAAAAAACCAATATCGCCAGCGGGAAAACGACTGGCGAGGGGCCGGTTGGCTTCTCCGCCGCCATGCTGCCGTTTTTACAAGATGACGACGCCCGCGCGCTACAACGCCAACGGGTCGCCGATCATTATCCCGACGCGGACGCCTACTACAGCGCGGTGCTGACGCTGTTCGGCCAGGGGTGGGATCAACATCGTTTTCGTTTCGCCGCGGGTGGCGAATTACAACCTGACTGGAACCAGGCATGCGCAAGTTCTCACTAAGCTTCATCACGCTGTCTGTCGGCCTTGGCCTGTTGCCGCTGGCGCAGGCGGAGAATACCCCTGCGCAGCAGCATCTGCTGGAACAAGTGCGTCTTGGCGAGGCCAGCAGTCGTGAGGACCTGGTGCGTCAGTCACTCTATCGGCTGGAACTGATCGACCCGAATAACCCCGATTATCTTGCCGCGCGGACGCGCTATCTTCTGCGCCAGGGCGACACCGCCGGCGCGCAAAAGCAACTCGATCTGCTGGCAAAGCTGGCTCCGGAATCGTCGGCGCTACAAGTGACGCGCAACGAGATGAAGATCAGTACCGGTAGCGGTCGCCAGGCGTTGCAGCAGGCGCGATTGCTCGGCGTTGCCGGGAAAGTCGATGAAGCCGTCGCCGCCTATGAAAAGCTCTTCGGCGGCGTCCCAACGGATACCGAAGCCGCTATCGAATACTGGACGCTGGTGGCGCGATTGCCCGCTCGCCATAGCGAAGGCGTCAGCCAGCTGAAAAAACTTAATGCCACAACCCCGGATAACGTCACGTTATTGACCTCGCTGGCGAAGCTGATGTTTTCAGATAACAAGCCGCAGGAAGGCTTCGCCTATCTGGAACAGATGGCGCGTTCGGCCTCAGGCCGCGGAATTGCGGCTGATATGTGGCTCGGCGAAATTAAAAGTATGCCGGTCAGCAGAGGCAGCGTTCAGGCACTACAGCGATTCCTGCTCCAGTTCCCCGCCGGTTCCGCCGCCGCTAACGCCCGGGTGTTGCTGGCGCAGCAGCAAACTCAACTGCAAGACCCAGCCTTCCTCGCCAAAAGCGAAGGGCTGGCGGCGGTGAAATCCGGGAATGCGGCGCAGGCGGTGGCCGATCTGCAGCAGGCGGTACGCGCCGATGCCCGCGATAGCGATGCCGTCGGCGCGCTGGGCGCCGCCTACTCACAGCGCGGCGACCGGGCGCGGGCGGTGGCGCAGCTTAATAAAGCGATCGCGATGGATCCGAAAAGCCCGAATCGCGATAAGTGGGACAGTTTGCTGAAGACCAACCGCTATTGGTTGTTGATTAAACAGGGCGATAACGCGCTGAAAGCAGGCCAACTGGCGCAGGCGCAAAATGCGTACGCCCAGGCGCAGCGGGTGGATAACACCGACAGCTACGCGGTTCTGGGGTTAGGCGATGTCGCCGCGGCGCGCAAAGATGACGCCGCCGCCGAACGCTACTATCGCCAGGCGTTACGCATGGATCGCGACAATAATCTCGCCGTACGCGGTCTGGCGAATGTTTATCGTCGTGAATCGCCGGAAAAAGCCAGCGCCTATATTGCCAGCCTCCCCGCCAGCCAGCGGCGCAGTATTGATGATATCGAACGCAGTCTTACCAACGATCGGCTGGAAAAACAGGCCGAAGCGCTGGAAAGCCAGGGCAGCTGGGCGCAGGCCGTGGAGGTGCAGCGGCGGCGTCTGGCTCTGGATCCTGAAAGCGTGTGGATAACCTATCGGTTGGCGAAAGATCTGGTCAGCGCCGGCCAGCGGCCGGAAGCGGACGCGCTGATGCGTAACATGGCCAACCGCAAGCCGGGCGATGCCGAACGGGTTTACGCCTACGGCCTCTATTTGTCCGGTAATAATCAGGATGATAGGGCGCTGGCGCAAATTAACGCGCTACCGCGCGGACAGTGGACCGATAATATTCGTGAACTGGAAGGGCGTCTGCAAAGCGACAAAGTGATGCGCGAGGCCAACCAACTTCGCGATAGCGGGCAGGAAGCGCAGGCCATTGCCTTGATTAAACAGCAGCCGGAATCGATCCGCTACGATCTGGCGTTGGCGGATTGGGCGCAGCAGCGCGGCGATAGCGCAGAGGCGATAGCCCAGTACCATCGGGTGCTGAGCCAGCAGGCTGATAATGGCGATGCGCGTCTTGGCCTGGCGGAAGTCTATCTCGCCGAGGGCGATAAAAACGCCGCCCGCGCGCAGGTCGCGCAGTTGAAGGATGCGGATACTGAATCGATCAACATGCAGCGCCGGGTAGCGCTGGCCCGCGCCGGATTTGACGATACCGCGGGCGCGCAACAAATATTTGACCGCATCGTTCCGCAGGCGAAAAGCCAGCCGCCGTCGATGGAAAGCGCGCTGGTGCTGCGTGATGCCGCGCGTTTCCAGACGCAAAGCGAGCAACCACAGCAGGCCCTGGAAAGCTATAAAGACGCGATGGTGGCCGCTGGCGTGACCCGCGTTCGCCCGCAGGATAATGACACCTTTACCCGCCTGACCCGCAACGATAGCCAGGATGACTGGCTGAAGCGCGGGATCCGCAGCGACGCCGCCGATCTTTATCGCCAGCAGGATCTTAACGTTACCCTTGAGCACGACTATTGGGGATCGAGCGGCACCGGCGGTTATTCAGACCTCAAAGCGCACACTACCATGTTGCAGGTGGACGCGCCGTTGTATGACGGGCGGATGTTCTTCCGTACCGATGTGGTGAATATGAACGCCGGGTCGTTTTCCACTAATAGCGATGGCGGTTACTCGCCGAGTTGGGGGACCTGTGGTGAAATTAGCTGCTATGGCGGCAGTAAAAATCAGAGCGATGGCGGCGCCAGCGTAGCGGTTGGCTGGAAGAACGACACCTGGAGCGGCGATATCGGCACCACGCCGATGGGCTTTAATGTGGTGGATGTCGTGGGCGGACTGAGTTACAGCGGCGATGCCGGCCCGGTCGGCTATACCGTCAACGTCCACCGGCGACCCATTTCCAGCTCGCTGCTCTCCTTCGGCGGGCAAAAAGATAATCCTAACGACGGCCATACCGGTACTACCTGGGGCGGCGTCCGCGCTGCCGGCGGCGGCATCAGCCTGAGCTACGATAAAGGCGAGGCTAACGGCATCTGGTCATCGCTGGGTGCCGATCAACTCACCGGCAAAAATGTCGAGGACAACTGGCGCGTACGCTGGATGACCGGTTACTACTATAAAGCGATCAATGAAAATAATCGCCGGGTGACCGTCGGCCTGACCAATATGATCTGGCACTACGACAAAGACCTCAGCGGTTACACGCTGGGCCAGGGCGGTTACTACAGCCCGCAGGAGTATCTCTCCTTCTCGGTGCCGGTCATCTGGCGTCAGCGTACCGAAAACTGGTCGTGGGAACTCGGCGGGTCGGTGTCGTGGTCCCATTCGCGCACGCAAACTCAGGCGCGCTATCCGTTGCTGAATTTGATTCCGTCGCAGTATCGCTACGAAGCCAGCCAGCTAAAAGAAGAGGGCGGCAGCAGCCAGGGCTTCGGTTATACCGCACGGGCGCTGGTGGAACGGCGAGTCACCGGCAACTGGTTTGTCGGCGCGGCTGTGGATATTCAGCAGGCGAAAGATTACACCCCGAGCCACGCGCTGCTGTACGTGCGCTATTCAGCTGCCGGTTGGCAGGGCGACATGGATATGCCGCCGCAGCCGTTGGTGCCTTATGCGGATTGGTAGCAGATTAGCCTGATTTCTACGGCTAATCGCCAATCCACCTCGCTGTTCGCGTATACTCGCCGTACCTCGCCCGCCGCTTTCGGGAAGAACCTGTCTTGCGGGCGAGAGCGAACAATTTGCGTATATAATCAGCCTGAAAACGACCGGTATTGATGGATCTCGCCGGATAGTTGTTCAGTTTCAGTGGAGAACACAGTTGCGCGTCAGCCGCTCACTTACAATTAAACAGATGGCGATGGTCGCGAGCGTGTCCATGGCGTTTGTCCTGGTCTTTTGTTCCATTTTGCTGTTTCACTTTGTGCAACAGAGTCGCTATACCACGGCCACGCAATTAGAAAGTATCGCCCGTTCCGTTCGCGAGCCCCTGTCGGCGGCAATTTTGAAAGCCGACATTCCCGAAGCGGAAGCTATTCTGGGCCGCATTCAGCCTGCTGGCATCGTCAGCCGGGCGGATGTGGTACTACCGAATCAATTTCAGGCGCTGCGAATGCGCTTTATTCCCGAACGACCGGTGCCGGTGATGATCACTCGCCTGTTTGAACTGCCGGTACAGATATCCCTGCCGATTTACTCACTCGAGCGTCCGGCTAACCCGCAGCCGCTGGCCTATCTGGTGTTGCAGGCGGATTCCTATCGCATGTATAAATTCGTCATGAGCGCGCTTGCGACGTTAGTGACTACTTACTTACTTTTGGTGCTTATTTTGACGGTGGCGCTAACCTGGTGCATTAACCGGCTGATTGTTCGCCCGCTGCGCGCCATCGCCCGCGAGCTTAACGATATTCCGCCGCAGGAACGGCTCGGACATCAGCTGAGCCTGCCGCGACTGCACCAGGATGATGAAATCGGCATGCTGGTGCGTTGCTACAATCGCAACCAGCAGTCTTTGCTGCGTCAGCATGATGAGCTATCGTTGCAATCGACCCGTTTCCCGGTGTCTGAGCTCCCCAACAAAGCCTTTTTGATGGCGATGCTGGAGCAGACCACAACCCGTCCGCAACCCTCGGCGCTGCTGGTGGTAGCCTGTGAGACCTTGCAAGATGCCGCAGGCGTCCTGAAAGAGAGCCAGCGCGAGATGCTGCTCCTGACGCTGGTTGAGAAGCTGAAAGCGGTTATCCCACCCAATATGGTGCTGACGCAGGTGAGCGGTTACGATTTCGCTATTTTTGCCCCCGGACTCAGCAAGCCGTGGGAAGCGGTGTCGTTAAGTAAGCAAGTGCTTACTTCCATTAGCGAGCGATTGCCGCTGCACGGTGTCCAGCTGCGGCCCTGCGCCAGTGTCGGTATCGCGATGTTTAATAGCGAACTGAGCGCCGAACAGTTTTATCGTCGGGCGGTTTCCGCCGCGGTGACGGCGCGGCGCAAGGGCAAAAATCAGATCGAGTTCTTTGACCCCGAGCAGATGGAAAAAGCCCAGCGTCGGTTAATGGAAGAGCACGACATCCTCACCGCGCTCGAGAATCAGCAGTTCGCCATCTGGTTTCAACCGCAGGTGGATATTGCCAGCGGTGATATTTGCGGTGCGGAAGTTCTGCTGCGCCAGCGACAGGCCGATGGCGGTTGGTCGCTGCCGTGCGATCTGATTGAGCGTATTGAAAACTGCGGGCTGATGGTGCCGGTAGGCTATTGGGTGATGGAAGAAGCCTGCCGCCAGCTGGCAGCCTGGCAGCAGCAGGGGATCATGCTGCCGTTGTCGGTGAATGTCTCGTTACTGCAGTTGCTGCATCCTGACCGCGGCGTTGAGCTGCAGGCACTCATTGAACGCTATCGTATCGCCCCGGGCACCCTGGTGCTGGAGGTGACGGAAAGCTGCCGTCTCGACGATCCGCAGGCGGTGATTGACCTGCTGCGCCCGCTGCGCGACGCCGGCACGCGTATTGCGCTGGATGATTTCGGCATGGGTTATGCCGGGTTGCGCCAGTTGCAACATATGAAATCGCTGCCGGTTGATATCCTGAAAATCGACAAGGCGTTTATTGATATGTTGCCGGATGATACCAGTATGGTCCCGGCGATAATTCAGCTCGCACGCGGGCTCAAGCTGCGGATCGTTGCTGAGGGCGTTGAAAAAGAAGAACAGCTGACATGGTTGCAAGCGGCTGGCGTGGATGTCGCTCAGGGTTACCTGTTTGGTTGCGCCTTGCCGCTGGAAAGCTTTATGCAGCGCTTCCTGCAGGCCGATAAGGACGATGCAAGTTTGTAACATTTTTATTTGTTTGTGCGAGTCAGCTCAAATATTTTAACAATTCCGTTGCAACTTCGCGCTTACTTATTTCTGAAATGTTTCCAGGGTGTTATTTTTAAGCCACAGACACAGATAACCTTTCATTGTCTGTGGTTATTCCCAAAGGACACCCTATGAAACTCTCTCTCTTCAAAAGCCTCTATGTCCAGGTTTTATCGGCCATAGCTATCGGTATTTTGCTGGGCCATTTCTACCCGGAACTTGGCGCGCAGATGAAACCGTTCGGCGACGCCTTCGTAAAACTGATTAAAATGGTCATTGCTCCGGTTATCTTCTGTACCGTTGTAACAGGGATTGCCGGGATGGAAAGCATGAAGGCCGTCGGTCGTACCGGTGCGGTGGCGCTACTCTACTTTGAAGTGGTGAGTACCATTGCGTTGATTATCGGTCTTATCATCGTCAACGTAGTGCAACCCGGCGCGGGCATGAACGTCGATCCCGCGACGCTGGACGCGCACGCGGTGGCAGTCTACGCCGAGCAGGCTAAAGATCAGGGTGTTGTCGCCTTCTTACTCGATATTATTCCGGGCAGCGTGATTGGCGCTTTCGCCAGCGGTAATATTCTGCAGGTGCTGATGTTTGCCGTCCTGTTTGGCTTTGCGCTGCATCGTTTAGGCAGCAAAGGCCAGCTGATTTTCAACGTCATTGAGAGCTTCTCGCAGGTCATTTTCGGCATCATTAACATGATTATGCGCCTGGCGCCGATCGGCGCTTTCGGGGCCATGGCCTTCACCATCGGTAAATACGGCGTCGGTACCCTGGTACAGCTGGGCCAACTGATCATCTGCTTCTACATCACCTGTATCCTGTTCGTGGTGCTGGTACTGGGTTCTATCGCGCGGGCCACTGGATTTAGCATCTTCAAGTTCATTCGCTATATCCGCGAAGAGCTGCTGATTGTACTGGGGACCTCTTCGTCCGAATCCGCGCTGCCGCGAATGCTGGATAAGATGGAGAAGTTGGGTTGCCGTAAATCAGTGGTGGGGCTGGTGATACCGACCGGCTACTCCTTTAACCTCGATGGCACCTCCATCTACCTGACGATGGCGGCGGTGTTCATCGCCCAGGCCACCAATAGCCATATGGATATCTTCCATCAGATCACCCTGCTGGTGGTACTGCTGCTCTCTTCGAAAGGGGCCGCGGGCGTCACCGGGAGCGGATTTATCGTACTGGCGGCGACCATCTCTGCGGTAGGGCATCTGCCGGTGGCGGGCCTGGCGCTGATTCTCGGTATCGACCGCTTTATGTCCGAAGCGCGCGCGTTGACCAACCTGGTGGGTAACGGCGTGGCGACCGTGGTTGTCGCGAAATGGGTGAAAGAACTCGATGCCAAACAGCTCGATGATGTGTTGAATAACCGCGTTCCCGCGGACAAATCGCAAGAATTATCCTCGTAATTCCTCATGTTATGCCCATGGACTATGGGCTCCTGCGCAAAATTAGGTATCATTCCCCTTCTGGGGGGAATGATACCTCATGATTATTTTACGTCTTCATGTGACATTTTCGCCTACGCGTGGTCTAACCGACGTATTTGATTCACCACCTTTTTCGGTAACCCGGCGATGGGTTGCCTATGTAACCAGGAATGTTCATCAGGGGTTCACATGCAGGGCACAAAAATTCGACTCTTAACCGGTGGTTTGCTGATGATAGCGACGGCCGGTTCTGTGCAGGCAGAAGCGCTCCAGCCGGACCCGGCCTGGCAACAGGGGACGTTGGCGAACGGTTTTTCGTGGCAGGTACTTTCCACGCCGCAGCGCCCTAGCGATCGCGTCGAAGTCCGCCTGGCTGTGAATATTGGCTCGCTGAGCGAAAGCACTCAGCAGAGCGGCTTCAGTCATTTCATTCCGCGCCTGGCGCTGACCCAAAGCGGCAGCCTCCCGACGATGCAGGCGCGTTCGCTGTGGCAGCAGAGTATTGACCCGAAGCGTCCTCTGCCGCCGGCGATCGTTTCGTACGATTTCACCTTGTTTAATCTGAGTTTGCCGAACAACCGCAACGACCTGCTTAAAGAGGCGTTGAACTGGCTGGCGGACGCTAACGGTAAGTTGAGTATTACCCAACAAGCCGTCAATCATGCGCTGCAGGGCAGCGATATGGTGGCGACCTGGCCGCTGGATACCCAGGAAGGCTGGTGGCGCTATCGCCTGAAGGGCTCAACGATGCTCGGTCACGATCCGGCGGCGCCGTTGAAGCAACCGATTGATATTAAACAGCTGAAAGAATTTTATCAGAAATGGTACACCCCGGATGCGATGACGTTGATTGTTGTCGGTAACGTCGATAGCCGCAGCGTCGCTGAGCAGATCAACAAAATCTTCGGCGAACTGAAAGGTAAACGCGAGACCCCGGCGGCGGTACCAACGCTATCACCTCTGCCGGCTGTACCGGTGAGTATCATGACCGATGCCGTGCGTCAGGATAAGCTGTCGATCATGTGGGACTCTCCATGGCAGCCAATCCGCGATTCCGCCGCGCTGCAGCGCTACTGGCGCGATGACCTGGCTCGGGAAGCGCTGTTCTGGCACGTGCAGCAGAACCTGAGCAAAAGCAACGTAAAAGACATCGGTCTCGGTTTTGATTGCCGCGTGCTGTACCAGCGCGCTCAGTGCGCGATCAATATCGACTCGCCGGGCGAACGCCTGAACGCCAACCTGAGCGCGGTATCGCGCGAACTGGCGAAGGTACGCGACAATGGTCTGCCGCAGGAAGAGTTCGATGCACTGATTGCGCAAAAGAATCTCGAACTGCAAAAACTGTTCGCCACCTATGCCCGCACGGATACCGATATCCTGATTAGCCAACGTATGCGTTCGCTGCAAAATCAGGTGGTGGATATCGCGCCGGAGCAGTATCAGAAACTGCGCCAGGAGTTCCTGAACTCACTGACGGTCGACATGTTGAACCAATATCTGCGCCAGCAGCTGTCGCAGGATATGGCGCTGGTGTTGCAGCAGCCGAAAGGCGAGCCGGAGTACAACATGAAAGATCTGAAAGCGACATGGGAAAAGCTGATGGCGCCAGCACCCGCTGCGGCGGTGAGCGCTACGCCGGATACGGTTGATGCGCATAACGAGGCGACGGATATTCCCCCTGGGCAGTAACACAGGCAGCGGGCGCGGAGCCGTTTTTGCGCCGGATGGCGGCTACGCCTTATCCGGCCTACGGTTCGTACGACTTGCCTTTAATTTATAGCCGGTGTTGGTGGCCTCAAAATCCCCGGTGGCGCTACCGCTTACCGGGGCTACAGCACTGTACGATTTGGTAGCCCTGCTAAGCGCAGCGCAAGCAGGGGGAAATAGGGTCTTAGTCCGGCATCGCTTCGCGCGGGATAATCGCCCCGCGATATTGGATAACCGTGCTGGCGGTGAGATGTCCGCGTTTCGCCGCTGATTCCGCGTCGCCGCCGGTCAGGCGCACCGCCAGATAGCCGGCGCTGAACGAATCGCCCGCCGCCGTGGTATCCACTACTTTCTCTTTCGGCAGCTTCACCGCGGGCACCTCCAGCAGCGGCTGGCCGGCGATCGCCACCAGGCAGGAGTCGGCGCCGCGCTTCACCACCACCTCTTCAACGCCAGCGGCGTGGGTGCGGGCGATAACCTCGGCAACCGGTACCGCTCCCCACAGCGCATCTTCATCATCCAGCGTCAGAAAAGCGATATCGGTACATTCCAACATTTGCTGGTACACCTGGCGAGTCTCTTGCTGGCTGGCCCACAGGCGCGGACGGTAGTTGTTATCGAAAATCACTTTCCCGCCGTTGGCGCGGCATTCGCGTAGCAGGGTGAGCAACTTTTCCCGGCTGGCCGGGCTGAGGATGGCGAGGCTGATGCCGCTCAGATAGAGGTAATCAAAGGTAGCCAGCTCTTCGCAGATGGCGCCTGCGCGCTCGCTTTCGAGCCAGAATTTGGCCGCCGCTTCGTTGCGCCAATAGTAGAAGGTTCGCTCGCCGGTCTCGTCCGTTTCAATGTAGTAAAGGCCAGGCAGCCGGTCAGCCATGCGCTGAATCAGATCGGTTTTTACCTGTTCGCCCCGCCAGGACTCCAGCATCTGCTGGCTGAAGGTGTCGGTGCCCAGCGCGGTCACGTAGTGTACGCTTAGGGCATCCGCGCTGGTCTGGCGCGCGATGTAGACGGATGTGTTTAAGGTATCGCCGCCGAAACCGCGATTCACCGCCGCGTTTTTCTCTGACAGTTCAATCATGCATTCGCCAATCACGGCAATTTTCTTAGACATAGTGCTGACCTGAAATTGAATCGAAATTAACGGTAGTTTGCGCTGGGCACCCGGCAGGGTCAACCATATTAAAACATCGTTCCATTATTTTTTGACCTGACGCGCAAAATGTGACGAAAAGCGCATTTGGCGGATGAATCCGCGCTCTTCAACTATAGTGAGGAGTGACGAGACGCAAAAGGAGCGGAGAGGGGATGACCAGAACCCGTAAAACGATTGCTATTATCTCGGGAACGATTGTGCTGTTAATCGTTCTTTTTTTCATCGTGTTGGCGACCTTTGACTGGAACCGGCTCAAGCCGACGATCAATCAGAAAGTTTCCGCCGAGCTCAATCGGCCATTCGCCATTCGCGGCGACCTGGGCGTAGTGTGGGAGCGACAGCCTGAGGAGCGCGGCTGGCGCAGCTGGATCCCGTGGCCGCATGTGCATGCCGAAGATATCGTGTTGGGCAACCCGCCCGAGATTCCGCAAGTGACGATGGTACATCTGCCGCGCGTGGAAGCGACGCTGGCTCCGCTGGCGTTGCTGAGCAAAACGGTCTACTTGCCGTGGATTAAGCTCGAACAGCCCGACGTCCGGCTGATAAGGCTGACGGAAAACAGCAATAACTGGACCTTTAAATTAGCTTCTGACCCGGCATCCGAAAAAGCCAACCCGCCCTCGGCCTGGTCTTTCCGCCTTGATAATATTCTCTTCGATCGCGGCAACATCGGCATTGACGATAAGGTAACCCGCAGCGACATCGCGATCGTGGTCGATCCGCTTGGCAAAGCGCTGCCGTTTAGCGAAGTCACCGGCGCGGGCAACAAAGCGCAGGCGACAAAAGCCGGCGATTATATCTTTGGCCTGTCGGTGAAGGGGCGCTACAAAGGCCAGCCGCTGAGCGGCAGCGGCAAAATTGGCGGCATGCTGGCGCTACGTAGCGATAGCACCCCGTTCCCGCTACAAGGCGATTTTCACTCTGGTAATACCCGGATAGCGTTTAGCGGCACGGTCAGCGATCCGCTTAATGTCGGCGGGCTCGATCTGCGGCTGAAATTCGCCGGCGACTCGTTGCGCGACCTCTACGACCTGACCGGCGTTCTGCTGCCGGAAACGCCGTCCTTTTCCACCGATGGCCGCCTGCGCGCCGACTTTAAACATAAAAACGGCATGCGTTTTGACTATCGCGATTTTAACGGCCGGATTGGCGACAGCGATATCCACGGTTCGTTGACCTATACCACCGGCAAACCGCGACCGAAGCTTACCGGCGATCTGGAGTCTAAACAGCTGCGGCTGGCGGACCTCGGCCCGCTGATTGGCGTTGATTCCGGCGGCGGGGCGAAGAAATCCTCATCACGTAAAGCGGGAGATGCCGTACAGCCAGCGGGAAAAGTCCTGCCGGCCGATCGCTTTGAGACGGATAAATGGCAGGTGATGGACGCCGATGTGCGCTTCAAGGGGCGGCGAATCGAACACGGAGGTACTCTGCCCATCAGCGACCTGACGACCCACATTATTCTTAAACGCGGCGACCTGCGTCTGCAACCGGTGCGCTTTGGCCTGGCCAACGGTTCGATTGCCGGCAGCGTGCATCTGCAGGGCGATAAAAAACCGCTACAGGGCGAAGCCAATTTGCAGGCGCGGCGGCTCAAGCTTAAGGCGCTGATGCCGAACGTTGAAATGATGCAGAAAACGCTCGGTGAGATGAGCGGCGATGTACAACTGCGCGGCAGCGGTAATTCGGTGGCGGCGCTGCTCGGCAACAGCAACGGCAACCTTAAGCTGCTGATGAATGATGGTCTGATTAGCCGCAACCTGATGGAAATCCTCGGCTTAAACGTCGGTAACTTTATCATCGGGCAGATTTTTGGCGATGAGGAGGTTCGGGTGAACTGCGCGGCGGCCAATATTGATGTGGTCAACGGCGTGGCGCGACCGCAAATTTTCGCCTTCGATACCGAGAACGCGCTGATTAACATTACCGGCACCGCCAGCTTTGCCTCTGAACAGCTGGATCTGACCGTTGACCCGGAAAGTAAGGGCCTGCGGGTGATTACTCTGCGTTCTCCGCTGTACGTGCGCGGTACCTTTAAATCGCCGGATGCCGGGGTGAAAGCCGGGCCGCTGATTGCCCGCGGCGCGGTGGCGGCAGCGTTAGCGACGCTGGTCACGCCGGCGGCCGCTTTACTGGCGCTGATCTCGCCGGCGGAAGGCGAGGCGAATCAGTGCCGGACGATTTTGTCGCAGATGAAAAAGTAAGGATGAGATGAGCGATGGCCCTGACGGCAACAGCGTCAGGGCCTGCAACTTACAGCGATTGATGGCGGGTTTCGTGGGTCAACAGCAGGGCGATCAGCGTCAGCGCCGCCATCGCCGCCAGGTAGATACCGACAGCCGGCAGGCCGTAATTGCTCTGCAGCCAGGCGGCAATATATGGTGCGACCGACGCGCCGAGGATCGACGACACGTTATAGGAGAAAGAGGCGCCGGTATAACGAACTTCCGTCGGGAACAGCTCCGGCAGCAGTGCGCCCATCGGGCCAAAGGTCAGCCCCATCAGGCTAAGGCCAAGCAGCAGGAAGGCGAAT
This sequence comes from Klebsiella sp. JN_Kp122, assembly GCF_040062085.1. Classification (NCBI taxonomy): domain Bacteria; kingdom Pseudomonadati; phylum Pseudomonadota; class Gammaproteobacteria; order Enterobacterales; family Enterobacteriaceae; genus Klebsiella; species Klebsiella sp. JN_Kp122. The sequence continues at coordinate 142,669 of NZ_JBEAHW010000019.1, read as the reverse complement.
ACCAGCAGTGGGTTGCCGGAACCGAGCAGCGGTTTAAAGGCGAACAGCGCGAACAGAATAATCATCGTGGTGATGATAATCATGCTTTTACGACGGCCAAAGGCATCCGCCAGCAGGCCCGCTACCGGCACCATCACGCCAAAACCAATGACCGCCATCATCAGCATCCACAGCACTTCGTTACGCGGCAAACCTAAGCCAATCGGCGCGGCAGCGGTACTGAAGGTCATGGAGTAAACGGTCATGATATAGAACAGGGTATAGGTCGCCAGCATGATGAAGGTGCCGAGCACGGTCACGCGCACGTGCTTAGTCAGCAGCGTGCCAAGCGGGATTTTGACCTGTTTTTTCGCCGCCGCCACCTTAGCGAACACCGGGGTTTCATGCAGCGACACGCGAACATACAGACCGATAATGACCAGTATCGCAGAGAAGATGAACGGCACGCGCCAGCCCCATTCCATGAACTGCTGGTCGCTCAACAGCCACGACAGCAACAGGAAGGTGCCGTTGGCGAAGAAGAAGCCGATTGGCGCCCCCAGTTGCGGGAAGGAGCCATATAGCGCGCGTTTGCGCGGCGGAGCGTTTTCCGTCGCCAGCAGCGCCGCCCCGCCCCATTCGCCACCAAGGCCGAGACCCTGACCAAAGCGCGCCAGCGCCAGCAGCATCGGTGCCAGGATGCCAATGCTTTCATAGCCCGGCAGCAGGCCGATGACCACGGTGGAGATGCCCATAGTCAGCAGCGAGGCGACGAGTGTGACTTTACGGCCTACGCGGTCGCCAAAGTGGCCGAATAGCGCTGAGCCAATCGGGCGCGCGACAAAGGCGATGGCGAACGTCGCCAGCGACTGGAGCGTCGCGGCGGCGGCATCACCCTGTGGGAAAAAGATATGGGGGAAGACGATAACCGCGGCGGTGGCGTAAATATAGAAGTCGAAGAACTCAATGGCGGTGCCGATGAGTGAGGCGACGACGACTTTATTACGTGAGTTAACCGGCGTGGCGTCTTGCGCGTTGTCGATAGTAGTGGCTGTGGCTTGCATAGATCTTTCTTATTTTTGAGCGAACGAAAAGCCATATAGCCACAGCAAAAGAGACATTTCAATCTGTAACAAAACTCGCTATCGCGCAAAAAACAGGCAAAAAGCGGATAATTTTCGCCCTGAGAAAATATCTTCTATGAAATGCTTCACATAATTAAAATATTAGAGAATAAAACCAGTTTTAGGTTAAATAAAAGTTACGCACTGGATTTATCTGCTGAAATGATAGGTCGGGCTGAATTTTGCGTCTTTATTCAGCCCGATAATGACTTTAATCGTGGGCTTTGCCCGGCATCCGCTTATCGTCTTTGTACTCCGCGGTCGCAATCCATGCGGCGCAGAAGAGGGTCAGACGGGCGAAGAAGTAGAAGAAGGCCATTAGCCCGAGTACGGAACCAAAGGCGGCGCCGGATGGAGATTTCACCAGCGCCGGCAGCGTCCAGGTCATCACGATTTTAATAATCTCGAAGCCAATCGCCGCAATTAGCGTACCGCGGAACAGCGCTTTGCGGCGTGGACGGTGGCGCGGCAGTCGCCAGAAGATCCAGAAAAACAGTAGATAGTTCGCGAAGATGGAAATCGCCAGGCCAATCAGGCGCCATGCGGGTTTCAGCCATTCTATATAATCGAGATACAGCGCGGAGATGATCATCTGCTGTGCGGATCCGGCAACGGAGGTAATCGACAGCGTGATAACCAGCGCGACCAGCAGGCCAATCAGCGAGATCAGATCGCGGAAGTATTTTACCCAGATTTTTTCCTGATCCTGCGGCGTACGTTCCCACACGTCGCGCGACTGGGCGCGAATCGCTTCACGCAGGTTGCCCATCCAGTTAATACCGGAGTAGAGCGCGACCAACAGGCCGACCAGCCCGACGGCGGTACGCTGCTGTACGGCGGTGTTGATGGTGTTTTTAAGCGTTGCCGCCAGCGTCGGGTCGCTGACGTTTTGCAGAATTTTATCGAAGATGTCCTGCAGCAGCGTCGGATGCCAGGCCAGTACGAAACCAGCGGCGGCAAATGAGACCATCAGAATGGGGATCATCGACAAAAATGAGAAGTAGGTGATGGCTGCGCCAAACTGATTGCCAAGCCTGTCATTGAACCGCTCGGCGGCGCGCAGCAGGTGGGCTATTACCGGATTGCGCTGAACTTTGGCCGCCGTTCCGGTGACCGTTTTCAGCGCCTGGTTAGCTTTCTGCCCAACGGCGGAATCGTTGATGGCGGCGAGCGTACTTTTGTTTTTCTCCGGCTGCTGGCCCGTTTCCTGTGGCGGTTGGCGATCGTCGTTTTCCGGCGTCATAAGTGATTTCTTCCTTTCTTTACAGCGATATTCAGCCAAAAGTATACCTTAAACGACGCATCTTGCAGGCGCCCATCGGCCCGACGGGTGTTGACGACCCGCGCCGATTAATCGACATAACCTTTCATCAATCCGCCCAGCCACTCCATAAAGAGATGTACGCGGCGGGAGAGATTACGCCGATGTGGATAGATAATCGACACCGGCATCGGTTCGGCGCGGTACTGCGGCAGGATCTCAACCAGCTCGCCGGTACGCAGCGGTTCGCGTACCGCAATGCGCGGAACCTGAATAATGCCGAGCCCGGCCTGACAGGCGGCCTGGTAGGTTTCGGTGCTATTGACGGTCAACACGCCGCCGATTTTGACCCAGCGCACGACGCCGTCGCTGACGACCTCAAAACCTGACTGCCGCGCGCCGAAGTTGCTGGCATAGTGGATCAGGGCATGATCCGCCAGATCGTCGAGGCTTTCCGGGTAGCCGAAGCGCGCCAGATAATGCGGACTGGCGCAGTTAATTTGCGTGAGCTTGCCGAGCGGGCGGGCGATGAGTCCCGAGTCTTTAAGCGTACCCACCCGGATCACGCAGTCGAAACCTTCGCGCACCACATCGACCAGCCGGTCACTACTGCTCAGTTCGACTTCAATACCGGGATACTGTTGTAAAAACGCGGGAAGTTTCGGGATGACCAGTTTTTTGGCGACGCTGATCGGCATATCGACACGCAGGCGGCCACTGATGCTCGACGGATCGCCCTGAAACATACCATCCAGCTCTTCGAGATTGCTTAACAGGTCTTTGGCGCGTTCGTAATAGACCATGCCGTCCTGAGTCAGCTGCACCCGGCGGGTGGTGCGGTGCAGCAGGCGAGCGCCGAGATGGCTCTCCAGCGCCTGGATCTGTCGCGATACGCTACCTTTGGGCAACCCAAGGGTATCGGCGGCGCGAGAGAAACTCTCCAGTTCCGCGACACGAATAAAGAGTTGCATTGCGTGAATTTTATCCATGCTTACTGCCTATTGTTGTTAATACTGAAACAGTAAAACGTAATTTAGCCCATTTATTGTTACTGCGTCTGCTAATAAGCTCGTTATTCACACACACGTAATGACGAAGGGGTTTCTGATGACACAACGTATCGCTTTAGTAACCGGCGGCAGCCGCGGTCTGGGAAAAAACGCGGCGCTGAAGCTGGCGGCGAAGGGAACCGATATTATTCTGACTTACCACAGCAACCAGCAGGCGGCGCGGGAAGTGGTGCGCGAAATTGAGCAAACAGGAGCGAAAGCGGCAGCATTGCCGCTGAACGTCGGCGATACCGCCAGTTTTGCAGGCTTTGTACAACAGCTGACGCAATGTCTGAAGGAGAAGTGGCAGCGCGACAGCTTCGATTATTTATTGAACAATGCCGGCATCGGGTTGACCGCGCCGTTTAGCGAGACCAGCGAAGCGCAGTTTGACGAGTTGATGAACATCCACTTTAAGGGACCGTTCTTCCTTACTCAGCAGCTGCTGCCTTTGCTTAAAGACGGTGGGCGCATTCTGAACGTCTCCAGCGGGCTGGCACGCTTTGCACTACCGGGCTATTCCGCTTATGCGGCGATGAAAGGGGCGATGGAAGTGTTAACCCGTTATCAGGCGAAGGAGCTCGGCGCTCGCGGAATATCGGTTAATATCATTGCCCCCGGCGCGATTGAGACCGACTTTGGCGGCGGCGCGGTGCGCGATAATGCCCCGCTTAACCAGCATATTGCCGCCCAGACGGCGCTAGGCCGCGTCGGCCTGCCGGATGATATCGGCGATGCTATCGCCGCGTTGCTGAGTGACGAGCTCGGCTGGATGAACGCCCAGCGCGTTGAGGTTTCCGGCGGCATGTTTTTATAATGATCACGCCCTGCGCATAATAGCGTAGGGCGCCTTCATATTGTGCTTTTTATTATTCCGTAACACTCTTTTGCATCATGCGTATCGCTGATTTCCAGCGACTCGATTACACTGGAAGAAATAATATTATTATCCTGTTATCTATCCACTTAATTAAGGAATTCCTCATATCAAATGTAATAAATATTATGAATGAGTAATCGTTCCGCGCTGGCGTGTAACTATTCATCATCATGATGTTTATATCATCTCCTCCATCGGTAAAATGGCTTAGGTCATACGGCGAGTTCTTATTTTTGTCGGCTGATATTACCCTTCACCCACTTTTAAAAGGGGTATTTTCGATGGAGAGCAGTCCATGCAAGTAATCATGTTTGACAGGCAGTCAATATTTATTCATGGAATGAAGGTCGGCTTACAACAACGTATTCCTGAAATTAATATTCATAGCACCTGTCAGGCAGAACAGCTGTGGCAACTGCTCACGGCTCATCCACAAGCGCTCCTCATGCTTGATGGCGATCTGAACAGTGAATTTTGTTGCTGGTTGCTCCAGGAGAAGCAGCAGCGTTTTCCGCATGCCAAAGTATTATTAGTGGTTTCGGATGATAATAAAAGCTGGCTGCAACGGGCGCTGGCGTGGAACGTGCGCGCCATTGCCCAACGTGAGGATAGCGCCGATATGTTTGCCCAGATCATTAATAGCATCATGTTGGGCATGATGTGTCTGCCTGGCACCTGGTTAATGACTTCGGCGGAGCGCGGAAAGCACGCTGTACATTTAAGTCGTCGCCAGCAGGAAATTTTAAAACTGCTGGCGGAAGGCAGCTCTAATAAGGAAATTAGCCGTACGTTAAATATCAGCGCCGGGACCGTGAAAGCGCATCTTGAGTCGTTATATCGGCGGCTGGATGTGAAAAACAGGACCCAGGCGGCGATGGCGTTTAACAACGTCGGTGAAAACTAACTGGCCTGACAAAACCACTCGCACTCCTGCAGGCGGAAGGCGTTATCGCGGTCAATTTTCCGCCATATCGTCAGCGCCTGCGTCATCTTGTGGCCGTTAAGATAATGCAAAATAGCGTCCAGCTGCGGCTGGGCGCTGCCATCTAAACTGAATACCAGCGCCAGCAGGGCATCGTACTGCGGCTGAGTCAGTTCCACGACCAACCTGCGCTGTAGAATCTGTTGGCACTGCAGCAGGTCTACCGTCAATAGCATCATCGCCAGTTCAGCGGTGATGGGCGTCTCTTTCTCATCTTCATCAATAGCGTGGCCATAGCCGACCCGCCATTGGCCAAACTGGTCCTGATATGGCAGTAGCGCCAGCCCTTGCGTTTGCTGAATAATTCGCAGTCCCGCCAGGCTTAACGTGGTGATAGTCATGGTCTTTTCCTCTATTGTTGGCGGCATTGTAGAGGAAAAGCGGGGTCGCCCCCATTCGCCGGATGGCCCAGGGCCTTATTGGTAATCGTGGCGCATCAGGCCAAACAGCCAGTCATTGTGCCAACGGCCATGTAGCCAGTAGCTCTCGCGTAGCTCTCCTTCCTGTATAAATCCTGTTTTTAGCAGCAGCTGTTTTGAGGCCTGGTTTCCGGCGGTGACGCTGGCGGTAAGACGACGAATGCCGCCTGTAGAAAATGCGTAATCACATAGCGCACACAGTGATTCATATCCATAGCCTAGCCCCTGCGCCTGTGGGGCGAAGAGAAAGCCCACTTCGGCGATATCATCATCGTGATGGCAATAGCCGGTCAGGCCAAGGGGCGTATGGCTTTGCCGATCGCGAACCACCAGGCATAGCCAGTGCGAGGACTTAGGCGACCAGAGCGGCAGGCGTGCATCAAACGCGGCGCGGATATCGGCGATGGGCCGGTTATCCGCGACATAGAGCATCACCTGCGGATCCTGTTGCAGGCTGAGAAAAAAAGACCAGTCGTCAAGCTGCAGCGGCGAGCAGCGCAGCCGCGGCGTAAGCAGTTCGGGCATGTTGTCGGCTCTGGCAAAGGGAAAATAAAACCTTAGCAGCACAGCCTGCCGACGGAAAGTGCCTTACGAAGACCTCGGCTCGCCGTACAGGCTGATAAGCCGCCGCACCACGCCGTTGGTCCAGCCGAAGCCATCCTGCAGCGGATATTCCCCGCCGCCGCCCTCATGTGGTACGCCGCTGGCGATATGATATTTCTCAATCAGCTTGTGGTGTTTGAGATAAAATTGATTCACCGTCTGCAGCCAGCTCTGGGCGATTTCATCGCCAAGCGGGTCGTGGCCGTACATTTTGAATCCCTGTACCGCCATCCACTGCAGCGGCGCCCAGCCGTTGGGTTTATCCCACTGTTCGCCGCTTTCATATTCCGTCGCCATGATGCCGCCAGGGGTGAGCAGACGCGCGCGTACGGCATCCGCCAGCCGTTCGGCCTGGGCGTGGGTCGCCATCCCGACATAAAGCGTGACGATGCTGGCGGCGGAGAACAAGGCCAACTGCTCACGGCGCCAATCGTAATCGCGAAAACAGCCGCACTCTTCATCCCACAGGTAGCGGGTAACCGCCTCCCGGCGCGCGTTGGCTTTACGGCGAAATTCGGCTTCAGCCTCGCGATCGCCCTTCAGGCCGGAAAGATTGGCGATAGTATTTTCCAGCTTAAACAGAAAAGCGTTGAGGTCGATGGGAATAAACTGGGTGGTGCGGATACTCGCCAGCCTGGTGATATCGCGCAGCCAGCGGCTGGAGTAGTCCCAGCCGGAAGCCGCGCCGGCGCGCAGGTCACGATAGACCTCGTTTGGCGGCCGGCCGGAATGCTTCGCCGTTTCGACATCTTCTCGCCAGGATTCATCGCGCGGCGTATCACGGTCGTCCCAGTAGCGGTTAAGCAGTGAACCATCAGGCATACGCACCACGTGACGGTAGGCCTGGTTAGGGATCAGCGATTCCGCGCCGTCCATCCAGAAGGCGTGCTCTAATTTGAGATGGTCGAGATAGCGTCGCGCGCCGCGAACGCCATCTTCCTCAAACAGCTCCACCATCAGGGCGAATACCGGCGGCTGGGAGCGGCTGAGATAATAGGTGCGGTTGCCGTTGGGAATGTGGCCGTAGGTTTCAATCATCCAGGCGAAGTTGTCGGCCATACATTTGAGCAAATCTTCACGGCCGCTTTCCGCCAGCCCCAGCATGGTGAAGTAGGAATCCCAGTAGTAGGTCTCACTAAAACGCCCGCCGGGGACGATGTACGACTGCGGTAGCGCCAGCAGCGATGACCACGGAATATGATCCTGCGGTTCACGGGTGAGCACCGGCCACAGCTTATCAATATGCTCTTTTAGCGTCAGTTTCGGGTCAGAGGTGTAATCATCGGCGTGGCTATCCGGTAGCCAGAAGTTGTCTTCCACAAACTGACGCAAATCGAACTCCGGCGTACGCTTAACCCGCCGGTAGTGCATCAGGATATCCAGCGGATCGTGTTTTGGCGCGCAGTCAGGAAAGGTTTTGCTATCAAGAAAAATGCGCGACTTTTGTACGTTAGTAAACAACTCGAGATAGCGGTCGGCGGGGGTCAGGGCGTCAGACGCCGGTAGCCCTTCGATGATCTCCGGCTCCGGTTCGGCGTCGAACATTTCATCCAGTTTTAACTCATACGGATCGGCTTCGTAGCACGGATCGTTTTCGATCCTCAACTCGTCGTCATCAACGTTGCGTAGTTTCTGGCTGAACATAGCGATACAGGCCTCCGGATAGCGTGAGTTTAGGGGCCGGGCATGCCCGGGCTCTCTAATAAGCGTAGACACTCGCTTCGGTCTGCGGAAGATAAACTGTGCGTCAGGTCACGCTTTTCAGTGCATAAAAATGGCAGGTAAGACGAGCAGGTCTTTGAAATTAAAGGGTGAATATTTACCGTTGTCGTGGATGCGCGAAAACGAAATTCGGAGCATTCATTATGCAACAAAATTTGAACCGCCCCGGGTAAACGCAGGCGGTTGGCTCGTTTACTCCCAGGCGGCTTCCAGCATCTCCAGCAGTTGCTCTGACTCCAGCGTGACCGGATTGGCTTTCATCGACGATGAACTACTGGCCGCCAGCGCGGCGGGTTCCAGCGCTTCACGCGGCACGCCGAGGTCGCGTAAATTGCCGAGCCCTGAGCGCTGGCTCCATTCGCGCAGGCTTTGCCAGGCGTCATCCGGCGAGACGCCGAGTCCGGCGGCGATCCACTGGCGCACGTCGAGGAAACGCTGGCGCAGCGCCGGATTGGTTACCTGCGACTCATTGAGTTCCAGCCCAAAGGGCAGCAGGCAGCCGCAGAGCGCGCCGTGGGAGGCATCGCTTAGCCCGCCAAGCGGCCCCGCAAGACCGTGAACCACACCCAGCCCGGCATTGGCGAGCGCCAGCCCGCCGCACAGGCTGACCCATGCCAGTTCGTCGCGGCTGTCGGCACACTCTTTTTCCATCAGCGTTTTTAACGCGGCGATGCCGCGGGGGATCGCCTCCCTGCACAGGGCATCGGTGAAGGGCGTCGCCCGGGTGCACAGCCAGGGTTCGATAACCTGGGTTAAGGCATCAAGGCCGGAGCCGAGGGTGACGGCGCGGGGGGCGTTATCCGTTAACGCTGGATCGACAATCGCCAGCTGCGGCAGCATGCGATCGTCGCGCAGGCTGACTTTGCGCTGCTGCTGCGGGACGTTGATGACCGCGTTTTTAGTGACCTCCGCGCCGGTGCCGGACGTTGTGGGAATAGCGACAAACGGTAGCGGGCTGGCTTCCAGTATTCTCCCCGTTCCGACGACTTCCAGATAGTCGATGGCAGGCCCGCTTGCCGGGACCAGCGCGGCAATGGCTTTACCGGCATCAATGACCGCGCCGCCGCCAAGGCTGACCACCGCGCCGACGCCGCGCTCGCGCGCCAGCCGTACGCCGCGTTCAATATCGTCCAGCGTGGGTTCATTGGCGATAGCAAAAGTGCTGACCTGAAGATGTAATGCGGTCAGTTCGTTCAGTAAAAATTGGGCGCGATTTTTGGTCGCGCCGTGAACCAGCAGCACCGGGGCATCATATTGCGCCAGCCACGGCGCGGCGCTGCGGGCTTGCCCGCGGCCAAAGCGGATATTGCCGGGCGTTAAAATGTTGAAGGGCGTGACCATGTGTAAGGGTACCTGTAGTGGATAATTATTCTGCAATCCACTATACACATTATCCGGCAAGCTTCATGTCTGCCATATTACGAAAAAGGGTTGCTGACGATGATAAGAATCTTGGGTAAACGCTCGTCTATTAACGTGCGTAAAGTCCTCTGGACCTGCGAAGAGGCGGGTATCGAGTATCAGCAGGAAGATTATGGCAGCGGCTATAGCCCGCTTGATACGCCGGAATTTTTGGCGCTGAATCCAAATGCGTTAGTGCCGGTGCTGGTGGATGACGATTTTGTCCTTTGGGAGTCGAACAGCATCTGCCGCTATCTGGCGCGTAAGGTCGGACGTGACGATTTACTGCCCTCGGCGTTGCGGGCCGCGGCGCAGGTAGAACACTGGATGGACTGGCAGGCGACGGAGTTTAACAGCGCGTGGCGCTACGCGTTCACGGGGCTGGTGCGTAAAGATCCGCGTTTTCAGGATCCGGCGGCAATTAAAGAGAGTATTGCCGCGTGGACGCGCTGCGTACAGATTGTCGACAATCAGCTACAGCGCACCGGCGCGTGGCTGACCGGCGAGACGTTTACGCTGGCGGATATCGTGCTGGGGCTTTCGGTTCATCGCTGGAAAATGACGCCGTTCGCCCATCCGGAGATGGCAAACGTCGAACGCTGGTATATGGCCCTTAACCAGCGCCCGGCATTTATGCGCCACGGCAATAACGGCGTAGCGTAGCCGCTGATTTAGCGTTGCGGGCGGGTACTGCCCCTGACGATAAGCTTCCCTTGCAGGACATGCTGAACGGCGCTGGTTTCAGCCGCGCCTAGCTGCGTTTTCAGCACGGCGATGGCGGTATCCACCATTTCCGATAGCGGCTGGACCCAGGTGGTTAAATTTATCAGCGGCCAGCTGGCCATGGCGATATCATCGAACCCGACGATGGAGATATCTTCGCCCGCCTTCATGCCCATTTCGCCGACAACCACATTGAGGGCGGCGATGGCCATCATATCGTTGGCGCAAAATAGCGCGTCCGGCGGCGTTGGTAGCGCCATCAGCCTGCGGGTGGCGTTCATCGCTTCTTCTATCGACCACATTCCGCTATCGCGCAGCATCGGGCGGGCGCCGCGGGCCTCCAGACGCTGTCGAAAGCCTGTCTCACGGTCGCGGCTGGTAGAGGAGGTATCTCTACCGGCAACAAATGCCAGCTGCTGATGGCCAAGATCCAGCAGGAAATCGGCAATCGCGGCGCCGCCAGCCAGGTTATCGCTGGTGACGCTGGAAACCGACCGGCTGTCGTTTTTGCGGTTGAGCAGCAGCACCGGCAGGCCGAGCTGCTGGCATTCATGAGCAAAGTGTGAAGAAAGGCTGCTGGACACCAGCACTAGCGCTTCAACACGATGACGCAGAATCTCTTCCATGATGGGGGTAGTGTCATCATCGCGGTACATCGAAAACAACAGTACCCGGTATCCCATCAGGTTCAACGCCTGTGACAGTTCATCCAGAACCGCGGCGTAGAAGGGATTCACCAACCCCGGAACGACAACACCAATAAGCGTTGAGCGGCGGGTGATCAGCGACTGGGCGATAAAGCTCGGACGATAGCCCAGCTCGGCGGCGATCTTACGCACCTTTTCTTTGGTGGCTGGCGAAATTTTCGCTCCTTCGGTAAAGGCGCGGGAAACCGCAGATTGCGAGACGCCAGCCGCTTTCGCGACATCGTAACTGGTGACTGCTCGTTTGTTTTGACCTGCCATTCCGTTGCCTCTCCTGACCCATGCCCCGCCATTATGCGTGAATCTTCCCCCCTGTCACTAATTTTGCGATCTCCGTTGCATTCGAATGCATTGCTGCTTCACATAACATTTTATTCACGCCAGGATGCAAGTGAATTCGAATGCATTAGCATTTCATTAACATCATAGTGAGGCAAGTTATGGCTATCTGGCTCAAGCGCGGTGCGGAATCTGAAGCAGTGAAATCTCACGACCGTACGGTTCGTGAAGCGGTAGAGAAAATCCTGGCGGATATTGAAGCGCGCGGTGACGCAGCAGTGCGCGAGCTGTCGATTAAGTTCGATAAGCTCGATCGCGCAAACTTCCGCCTGTCGCAGCAGGAAATCGATGACTGCTATGCGCAGCTGTCGGATCGCGATATTGCTGATATCCGCTTTGCGCAGGAGCAGGTGCGTAACTTCGCTCAGCACCAGCGCGACAGCCTGAAAGATATCGAGGTTGAAACGCTGCCGGGCGTCATTCTGGGACACAAAAATATTCCGGTCAGCGCGGCGGGCTGCTACGTGCCGGGCGGGAAATACCCGCTGCTGGCGTCGGCGCATATGTCGATTATCACCGCGAAAGTCGCAGGTGTGCCGCGCATTGTCACCTGTGCGCCGCCGTTTAACGGTAAACCGGCGCCGGCGATTGTGGTGGCGCAGCATATGGCGGGGGCCGACGAAATCTACTGCCTGGGGGGTATTCAGGCCGTGGCGGCGATGGCCGTCGGTACCGAGAGCATCGCACCGGTGGATATGCTGGTGGGGCCGGGCAACGCCTTTGTCGCTGAAGCCAAACGTCAGCTGTTTGGCCGCGTCGGTATCGATCTGTTCGCCGGGCCGACGGAGACCCTGGTCATTGCCGATGAAAGCGTGGATGGTGAAATCTGCGCCACTGACCTGTTAGGTCAGGCTGAGCATGGTCCTGATTCCCCGGCGATTTTGTTGACGACCTCGGAAACGCTGGCGCGCGAAACGCTGGCGGAAATCGATCGTCTGCTGGCGGTGCTGCCCACCGCGGAAATCGCGCGCCAGTCGTGGGCGAAGTTTGGCGAAATCATTGTGGCTGAAGACCGGGAAGAAATGCTGAAAATCGCCAATGATCTGGCGTTCGAACATGTGCAGGTAATGACCCGCGACCCGGACTGGTTCCTCGAAAATATGCAGAACTTTGGCGCATTGTTCCTGGGACCTCGTACTAACGTGGCCTACGGCGATAAAGTCATCGGCACCAACCATACCCTGCCGACGCGTAAAGCTGCGCGTTATACCGGGGGGCTGTGGGTTGGGAAGTTCATCAAAACCTGCACCTATCAAAAGGTTCTTACCGATAGCGCCTCCGCGCAGATCGGCGAGTACTGTTCGCGTCTGTGCGCCCTCGAAGGTTTCTCCGGCCATGGTGAACAGGCCAACGTCCGCGTGCGCCGCTACGGCAATAAAGACGTTCCTTACGCTGGGATTCCTGAATAACCCGTAAGGTCTGAAACGGGAAGCGGGATACGCTCCCCAACTTAACATCGGCCGCCCGATAACAAGGAAATAAGCGGCGGCCATGCTGACGGATAACCCTATGGACGTATTGATTGCCTTACTGGCGTTAGGATTGCTGATGCTCGCCGCCTATCGCGGCTATAGCGTGATCCTTTTTGCCCCTTTGGTTGCGCTCGGCGCCGTATTACTCACCCAGCCAGCCGCCGTTGCCCCGGTATTCAGCGATATTTTCATGGATAAGCTGGTCGGGTTCGTAAAACTCTATTTCCCGGTATTTTTACTGGGCGCGGTCTTCGGGAAATTAATTGAGTTTTCCGGATTCTCCCGGTCAATCGTGAGTGCTGTTACCCGGCTGATGGGGCAAAACAAGGCGATGCCGGTGATTATTCTGGTCTGCGCGTTGTTAACCTATGGCGGGGTTTCGCTATTCGTGGTGGTATTTGCGGTCTATCCCTTCGCCGCTGAGATGTTCCGCCAGAGCCAAATTCCGAAACGGCTAATGCCTGCGACTATCGCGCTGGGCGCCTTCACTTTTACGATGGATGCGCTACCGGGTTCGCCACAGATTCAGAATATTATTCCGACTACTTTTTACGGTACGACCTCCTGGGCAGCGCCCTGGCTTGGGGTGCTGGGTTCCGCATTTGTGGCTATTGGCGGCTGGTTATATCTGGAGGCGATGCGGCGTAAAGCGCAGCGCAGGGGAGAAGGTTATGGAAGCGAGTTGATAAATGAACCAGAAACCCCGGCAGACCTTAACTTGCCGCACCCGGTGATCGCGCTGCTGCCGTTGATTATCGTCGGCGTCGCCAACCTGCTGTTTACCTGGCTTATCCCTCAGGCGTACGGTAGCCATTTCCTGATTGACCTGCCGGGACTGAAAGCGCCGATGGAAAGCGACGTGAAGAAGATGGTGGCGATTTGGGCGGTGATGGCGGCCTTGTTGTGCGGAATTATCACTATCTTCCTGTTTGCCGGGCGTAGCCTGAAGGGTAAGCTGGCCGACGGTAGCAAAGTCGCCGTTGGCGGCGCTATGCTGGCGGCGTTGAATACTGCATCAGAGTATGGTTTTGGCGGGGTGATTGCCGCGCTACCGGGCTTTGTTCAGGTGGCCGATGCGCTGAAAGCGATCCCAAATCCTTTACTCAATCAGGCGATTACGATCAATATTTTGTCCGGGATCACCGGTTCATCCTCCGGTGGAATGAGTATTGCCCTGGCGGCGATGGCGGATCGCTTTGTGGAGTCGGCCCATGCTGCGGGGATCCCGCTGGAAGTGATGCACCGTGTGGCGTCGATGGCGGCGGGCGGCATGGATACATTGCCGCACAATGGGGCGATCATCACTTTGCTGGCGGTGACCGGACTGACGCATCGCCAGGCCTATAAACCGATTCTCGGCATCACGTTGTTTAAAATCCTCGGTGCCTTTTTCATTATCGGCGTTTACTACGCCACCGGACTGGTATAAAGCCCGGGCCGTCGGCTATCTGTGCCGACGGCCTTATTTATTTTTCAGCGTATTCGCTTTGCGCCGGCGGAGTAATGCCGCTACGATCCGCGTCTATTTTTTATCTCATCCCAAAAACGCGCGGCAGGTAGGTGGAGTTTGAACAGGCGGTTAGGCCTTGTGCTATTGGCATTACTGTTGGTTTCAGGCTGCGCCGGCACGCTGTCGCAAATGAGCCCTCCCAGCAATGAAACCAGCCTGGTGGGGCATAACGGGCAGCGGCTTTCCGTCGATACTTTCGTCAGCCAATACATGCGCGAGAAGCAGGTCAGCGGCGTGGTGGTGGCGATTATTCATCACAACGGCCCGGCGGAGTTTCACTGCTTCGGCGTGACGGATGATAAGCAGCGCTACCCGATAACTCCGCAAACGCTTTTTGCCCTCGGTTCGTTAAGTAAAGGTGTTACCGCTGAAGTGGTGACGATGCTGGTCAACGAGGGGCGTTTACACTGGAACGATACGCTGCAAACCCTGCTGCCGCCGGGGACCGTGCTCAGTGAAGATGCCCGCAAGATAACCTTACTGCAGCTGGTCACTCATACCTCCGGGCTGCCGCGTCAGCCGATGAACATGCTGTCGCTTGAGCATCTGTTGGCCTATCTCAACAACGGTGAAAATTTTTATCACGAACTCGATGCCGACGGGGTGCTGAGCTATCTGAGCAACTTCAATGCGCCGCTGGAGCGCGAGCCGAGTTACTCCAACCTGGGTTTTGCGATACTTGGGTATCTTCTCAAATACCAAACCGGCGAATCGATTGATACGCTGGCGTCACGGATGATCTTCCGGCCATTGGCGATGGGGAATACCAGCTTCCTGCCGCAAACGCTGCATGAATATCCGTGGCGGGCGCTGGGACACGCAGGCGATCAGCCGAAGTTTAAACCGCGCGGCGCGCTGACGCCGGACTGGCAGTTCACGAATAACATGGTTGGCGCGGCGAGTCTGTACAGCGACGCCGGCGATCTGATTAACTATGCCCGCGCTCATTTCGCCCCCACGGGGCAGGCAGCACTGGATCAGGCGTTCAAAGACGTTAGCGTCGATTATTATCCGCGGCGGGTCGAAGCGGCGAACATTGCCTGGGTGACCGACACATTTGGTCGGCAGCGATTAACTTATCAGGTGGGTTACATCGGCGGCTATTCAAGCTATATCGGCTTCGATAAAGCGAATCAGAATGCGGTGGTGGTGCTGCAAAACAGCTTTAACTGGAGTAACTACATCGGCCATCAGATCCTACGTAATCTGGTGACGGAGTCAAAATGAAGCCCCGTCCTGAGACGGGGCTGCGCGGATTAACGCATGGTGACAAACTCTTCCGCCGCCGTCGGGTGAATGGCGACGGTATTGTCGAAGTCTTTTTTGGTGGCGCCCATTTTCAGCGCCACCGCAAAGCCCTGCAGCATCTCATCCATTCCGAAGCCGATACCGTGAATACCGACAATCTTCTCTTCCGGACCGACGCAGACCAGCTTCATGCGGCACGGCTGGCGGTGAGAGGTCACGGCGGTATACATTGCGGTGAAGGACGATTTGTACACCTTCACGGCGTCGTCGCCGTACTGCTCGCGCGCCTGCGGCTCGGTTAAGCCAACGGTGCCGATTGGCGGATGGCTGAAGACCACGGTCGGGATATTGCTGTAGTCGAGGTGCTCTTCCGGCTTGTTGTTAAACAGGCGTTCGGACAGACGACGGCCTGCGGCCACGGCGACCGGCGTCAGCTCAACGGCGCCGGTATTATCGCCCACCGCGTAGATGCCCGGCACATTGGTGTTCTGGAACTTATCAACGATGATGTAGCCTTTATCGTTGGTTTTAACGCCCGTTGCCGCCAGGTTGAAGTTATCGGTCGCCGGTTCGCGGCCAATCGCCCAAATCAGGCAATCTACGGTCTGGCTGCGGCCATCTTCCAGCTCCAGAGTCAGGCTGCCGTCGGCATTCTTGACTACCGCTTTCGGAATAGCGTTCGTGTGCAGCTGCGGGCCTTCGGCGTTCATCACTTCCACCAGAGTCTCAACGATCAGCGGATCGAAGCTACGCAGCGGCGCGTGTTTACGCACGAACAGGTGGGTTTCGGCGCCCAGGCCGTTAATCACGCCGGCCAGTTCAACGGCAATATAGCCCGCGCCGACTACCGCTACGCGCTTCGGCAGCGCCGGCAGTTCGAAGAAACCGTCGGAATCAATACCGTATTCCACACCTGGAATGTTCGGGTGGCTCGGGCGGCCGCCGGTGGCGATCAGGATATGATCGGCGGTAATGGTCTCGCCGTTGACTTCCACGGTATGGGCATCGACAAAGCGCGCGAAACCTTTGATAACATCAACTTTATTCTTACCCAGCACGTTGTCGTAAGAGGTATGAATACGGTCGATATAGGCGCTGCGGCTGGCAACCAGCTTATCCCAGTCGAAATGGTTGATGGTGGTATCGAAACCGTAATCCGGGCCATACAGGTGGATTGCTTCGCGGATCTGCGCCGCATGCCACATCACTTTTTTCGGCACGCAGCCGACGTTAACGCAGGTGCCGCCCAGCTCTTTGGCTTCAATCAGCGCGCACTTCTGGCCGTACATCGCCGCACGGTTAATCGAGGCGATACCGCCGCTGCCGCCGCCGATGGCGAGGTAATCATAATGTTTGCTCATGCCCATATGTCCTTAATCGTTAATTGCCGCGATTGTAGCGCGAGGCTTAAAAGGTTCCACCGATGGTTGCGATTACTCCGGTACGATCCAACTCACGGTCGCATGACCGGTACCGGCTGGAACCAGTTTGCTGTGCAGCCACGGCAGCACGTTATTCATCTGCTGTTCCAGCTTCCACGGCGGGTTGATGACGATCATCCCGGAGGCGGTCATGCCGCGCTGGTCGCTGTCCGGACGCACCGCCAGCTCGATTTGCAGAATTTTGCGGATACCTGTGGCTTCTAAATCTTTGATCATGCGTTTGATTTGCGCGCGCAGCACCACCGGATACCACAGCGCGTAGGTGCCGGTGGCGAAGCGTTTATAACCTTCGTTGATCCCGGTGACCACCGCCTGATAATCGGTTTTAATTTCGTACGGCGGGTCGATAAGAATCAGACCGCGACGGGAAACCGGCGGCAGCTTGGCCTTCAGCTGCTGATAGCCATCGGCTTTATCGACGCGCGCGCGGCTGTCTTTCTGGAACTCGGCGCGCAGCAGCGGGAAATCGCTCGGGTGCAGTTCTGTCATCTGCAGGCTGTCCTGCTCGCGCAGCAGCTGGCGCGCGATAAGCGGCGAACCAGGGTAGTAGCGCAGTTGACCGCTGCGGTTGAAGTGCTCGACGACCGAAATATACGGCTCCAGTTCGGTCGGTAGATCGTCCTGCTGCCAGATACGGGCGATGCCTTCAAGGTATTCGCCCGTACGTTCGGCGTGCTCGCCGCTCAGCTGATAGCGGCCCGCGCCGGCGTGGGTGTCCAGGTAGAGAAACGGTTTTTCTTTCTCTTTCAGCGATTCAATGATCAAACTCTGAACGGTGTGTTTAAGGACGTCGGCGTGGTTGCCTGCGTGAAAGCTGTGGCGATAACTGAGCATGGATGCAGAGATTCCGGAAATAAACAAGTTAACCGACAGTTTACCGCAGTTCGCCCAGGATTGCCGCTGTCGCACCGCCTGTCATTGAAATTCCCGCAACTATCCCCCATTCTAGATCTCATGCAAAAGCGCCGGAACGCGCGCTTCATTCACCCTCTTCAACAGGACAGCGCATATGACCAATCCATTACTGACGCCTTTTTCATTGCCGCCATTTTCTGCAATTAAACCGGAGCACGTGGTCCCTGCGGTCACCAAAGCGCTGGATGATTGCCGGGCCGCGGTGGAAAGCGCGGTGGCGCACGGCGCGCCGTATAGCTGGGAAAATCTTTGCCAGCCGCTGGCGGAAGTGGACGATGTGCTGGGACGCATCTTCTCGCCAATCAGCCATTTGAATTCGGTAAAAAACAGCCCGGAGCTGCGTGAAGCCTACGAACAGACGCTGCCGCTGCTCTCCGAGTACAGCACCTGGGTCGGCCAGCATGAAGGCCTGTATAAAGCCTACCGCGACCTGCGCGACGGCGATAACTACGCCACGTTGAACACCGCGCAGAAAAAGGCGGTCGATAACGCGCTGCGCGATTTTGAATTATCCGGGATTGGCCTGCCGGCAGAAGCGCAGAAACGCTACGGTGAAATCGCCGCGCGCCTCTCTGAGCTTGGCAATCTGTACAGCAACAACGTGCTTGATGCCACCATGGGCTGGAACAAGCTGGTGACCGACGTCGCCGATCTCGCAGGCATGCCGGAAAGCGCGCTGGCCGCCGCTCAGGCCCAGGCGCAGGCGAAAGAGCAGGAAGGATATCTGCTGACGCTGGATATTCCGAGCTATCTGCCGGTGATGACCTACTGCGACAATCAGGCGCTGCGCGAAGAGATGTATCGCGCTTATTCCACCCGCGCCTCCGATCAGGGCCCGAACGCCGGGAAATGGGATAACAGCCCGGTGATGGCGGAGATCCTCGCGCTGCGTCACGAGCTGGCGCAACTGCTGGGCTTTGACAGCTACGCCTTTAAATCTCTGGCCACCAAAATGGCTGAAAATCCGCAGCAGGTTCTCGATTTCCTGACCGACCTGGCAAAACGCGCGCGTCCGCAGGGCGAAAAAGAGCTGGCTCAGCTGCGTGCTTTCGCCAAAGCCGAGTTTGGCGTCGATGAACTGCAGCCGTGGGATATCGCTTACTACAGCGAAAAACAGAAACAGCATCTCTACAGCATTAGCGATGAGCAACTGCGCCCGTATTTCCCGGAAAACAAAGCCGTTAACGGCCTGTTTGAAGTGGTTAAGCGTATTTATGGCATTACCGCCAAAGAGCGTACCGATGTCGATGTGTGGCATCCGGAAGTGCGTTTCTTCGAGCTGTATGACGAAAATAGCGAGCTGCGCGGCAGCTTCTATCTTGACCTGTATGCCCGCGAACATAAACGCGGCGGGGCGTGGATGGACGACTGCGTCGGCCAGATGCGTAAGCTGGATGGTTCCCTGCAAAAACCGGTCGCTTATCTGACCTGTAACTTCAACCGCCCGGTAAACGGCAAACCGGCGCTGTTCACGCACGATGAAGTGATTACCCTGTTCCACGAGTTTGGCCATGGTCTGCACCACATGCTGACCCGCATTGATACTGCTGGTGTTTCCGGCATCAGCGGGGTGCCGTGGGATGCGGTCGAGCTGCCGAGCCAGTTTATGGAAAACTGGTGCTGGGAGCCGGAAGCGCTGGCGTTTATCTCCGGGCATTACGAAACCGGTGAACCGCTGCCGCAGGAACTGCTGGAGAAAATGCTGGCGGCGAAAAACTACCAGGCGGCGATGTTTATTCTCCGCCAGCTGGAGTTCGGTCTGTTCGATTTCCGTCTACACGCGGAATACTCGCCGGAGCAGGGGGCGAAAATCCTCGAGACCCTGGCCGAGATTAAAAAGCAGGTCGCCGTGGTGCCGGGCCCAACCTGGGGCCGCTTCCCGCATGCGTTCAGCCACATCTTTGCGGGTGGCTACGCGGCGGGCTACTACAGCTACCTGTGGGCCGATGTGTTGGCGGCGGATGCCTTCTCGCGCTTCGAAGAAGAGGGAATTTTCAACCGTGAAACCGGTCAATCATTCCTCGACAATATCCTGAGCCGCGGCGGTTCCGAAGAGCCCATGGAGCTGTTCAAACGCTTCCGCGGGCGCGAGCCGCAGCTGGACGCGATGCTTGAGCATTACGGGATCAAAGGCTGATTGCTACGTGAAAATCTGCTTAATTGATGAAACAGGCGCCGGTGACGGCGCCTTATCTGTTTTGGCCGCCCGTTGGGGGCTGGAGCATGATGCAGAGAATCCGATGGCGCTGGTGCTGACGGACGAGCATCTGGAGCTGCGTAAGCGCGATGAGCCAAAGCTTGGCGGCATCTTTGTCGATTTCGTCGGCGGCGCGATGGCTCATCGCCGCAAGTTTGGCGGCGGCCGCGGTGAAGCGGTAGCCAAAGCGGTAGGTATTAAAGGCGATTATCTGCCGGATGTGGTTGACGCCACCGCCGGCCTGGGGCGCGATGCCTTCGTGCTGGCGTCGGTCGGCTGCCGCGTGCGGATGCTTGAGCGTAACCCGGTGGTCGCCGCGCTGCTCGACGATGGTTTGAAACGTGGCTATGCCGATGCGGAGATCGGCGGCTGGCTGCAGGAGCGCTTACAGTTGATTCATGCATCCAGCCTCAATGCGTTGACCGATATCACCCCGCGCCCACAGGTGGTGTATCTGGATCCGATGTTTCCCCATAAGCAGAAAAGCGCGCTGGTCAAAAAAGAGATGCGGGTATTTCAGTCGCTGGTGGGGCCGGATTTAGACGCCGATGGTCTGTTGGCGCCGGCTCGACAGCTGGCGACCAAACGAGTGGTGGTGAAGCGTCCGGACTATGCGCCGCCGCTGGCGGATGTCGCCACGCCTAACGCGGTGGTGACCAAAGGACATCGGTTTGATATTTACGCCGGTACGCCGGCGTAATTTTTCGCCGTTGTGATATCACCCGGATAGCGGCGCAAAGCGCCTTATCCGGGCTACCAAATTGTAGCGCGAGCCGGGAACGGCAATATTTAAACAAACGGCGCCAGCGGATCGGCCATCTCAAACGGTTACTCGGCGCTGGCCGGGGTATTAATCATCCGGTTCAGCCATGGCACCATAAAGGCCATCACCACCGTCACCGCCAGGGTCACGAGGCCAATTTTACTAAACACGTTGGTGTAGATCGGCAGCGTCTGCAGCGGGTCGGTTATATTTTCTGGTACCGCGGTGAAGGTCGCGACATAGCCGCCCATCAGGAACGCGGCGGCCTGAGTCAGGAACCACATCCCCAGAATAAAGCCCATCAGCCGCTGCGGAACCAGCGCGGCAACCATCGCCAGGCCCAGGGCGCTAATCAGCAGTTCGCCGAGACTCTGGAACAGATAAACCAGCACGATAAACCATGGCGAAGTGAGCCCCTGCGGGTCAGCAAACCACATCCCGGCCGCCGCGGCGGTCAGGAAGCCCAGCGCGCAGAGGAACATGCCGAGAGTGAATTTCATCGGCATGGTCAGGTCTTTACCTTTGTTGCCAAGACGGGTGTAGATAGCCGCCAGTACCGGGCTGGCGACCACCACCCAGAACGGGTTCAACGCCTGGAAACTCACCGGGTTAATCGCGATGCCGAGAATGTTGTGATGCACGTTATTGATGGCGAAGAAGTTGAGCGAGGTTGGCATCTGGGCGTACAGGATATAAAACACCACCGCTTCGAGCATCAGGATGAAGGCGACGAACATCTTGTTGCGGCCGGTTTTATCGAGGCGGAAAGCTTCGCGGAAGAAGAAAATCGTCACCACGATGGACAGCACAATCAGCACCAGGTTGGCGATTTTAACGTTATGCATCAGCCAGGCGCAGAGGAAAATCATCACTACGGTGCCGACCAGCACATACAGCAGATTACGGAAACTCAGCGGCTGATGATCCGGGGTTGAACCGATATCTTTCACCATTCCGCGGCAGGCGAAGTAGACCAGCAGCGCGACGATAAGCCCGGCGCCGCACAGATTGTAGGTCACCGCATAGCCGAACTTATCGGCAATAACCGGCGCCAGCGACAGCGACAGCAGCGAACCGATGTTAATCGACATATAAAACAGGGTGAAGGCGCCGTCGAGACGGGCATCTTTAGGCGGATAGCATTTTGATAGCAGGCTCGCGGGATTGGCTTTAAACAGCCCGTTGCCGACGGCGATAGTGCCAAGCGCGATAAAGATAAGGTCGGGTTTGAGCAGCGACAGACCGGTCATAAAGTAGCCGATAGCCAGCACGATGGCGCCGAGCACCAGCGTGCGTTTGGTTCCAAGCAGATGGTCACCGACATAGCCGCCGATGGAAATGAGGCCGTAGACCAGCGCCGCAAAGGCGCCAAAGGTGATAAATGCCTGTTCCTGAGAGAAACCAAGCTGTTTAACAAAGAACACCGCCAGGATGCCCTGGACGCCGTAATAGCCAAAACGCTCCCATAACTCTACAAAAAAAATCATGAAGAACGGACGGGGTTGCTGTAGCAAACCCGTAGGTGCAGTTGTTTTCATATTCCTTCGCCTTTTAGTGCTATCCCAAAAAGTATGAACGCGTCTGCCAAAACGCGCCGAAAAAGTCTGATGACCCATGATGATGCGGCCATTGGCTGAATGTATAGATTATTATATAGATATTAATTCTAATAAATGGTTGATCACACTAACCGATATTAACTATCTGGATTGATATCCTGATGGGGTCAATGGGATTCAGGTGGGATGTAGCATAAAAACAAAAACGCCCGCAGGCGCGGGCGTTGGCTGGCGAGGAAAAGCGATTATTCGTCTTCTTCGTCGCGCAGCGGTACGATCAGCATATCAACGTGAACGGTGTTGATCAGCTGACGCGCGGAGGACATCAGCTTGCTCCAGAAGTCCTGATGGTGACCGCAGACCACCAGATCCATATCATATTTTTTAATCGCGTCGACCAGCACCTGGCCAAGATCGCCGCTGCCGCTCAGGGTTTCGGTAATCGGGTAGCCAGCGTTGGTGGAAAGCTCGGTCAGCGCGTGGTGCGTCTCTTCAGAGATGCGTTTCTGCATGTCGCCCAGATTGACATCGATAAGACCGGTGTAGAGGTCGGAGTAATTCACATCCACGTGAATCAGGGAAACTTTCGCATTGTAGGGACGCGCCATAGAAACCGCTTTCTCTACCAGCACTTTGCTTTCCGGTGATAGGTCTACTGCAATAAGAATGTGTTTGTAAGCCATAGTGTTACTCCTTCCATAAGTTGTCGATGACCGTTGGACCAGACAGCCTGTGCTGTCGATTCGCCCGCGTCCTGCAAGCTAGATTCGCGGGGGGTAAGCCTTTAAGGACTTAATTGTAGAAGATAATTTCTACAATATAGCGCCCCTCGCACTCCGTCAATGCACCTGGTTCACCGTTAGTTAAACAAATTATTCCGTCTTACGTATTGATAACGATTAACCTTGTGGTAAAAAAATTAACTGATCTCCTACACTATTTAATGAGCCGGTCGGATAAATAAACGTGACCGGAATCGCACTCTTTTACTGTACGGTGGGTTGGATGATATTGGGGAGCGGTAGTCCCGGAGGGATCTCCGTGGATGGGTCGCCGGGGAGGAAGTATGATCAGCACTGTTGCGCTGTTTTGGGCCCTGTGTATCGTTTGTGTGGTGAATATGGCACGTTACTTCTCATCGTTGCGTGCATTATTGGTTGTGCTACGTGGTTGCGATCCCTTGCTCTATCAATATGTTGATGGCGGAGGTTTTTTCACCTCGCATGGGCAGCCCAGTAAACAAATGCGGCTGGTTTGGTATATCTATGCCCAACGATATCGCGATCATCATGATGACGAGTTTATTCGTCGCTGTGAGCGTGTTCGCCGGCAGTTCATCCTGACCAGCGCGCTGTGTGGTCTGGTGCTGGTGAGTATGATTGCACTGCTTATCTGGCATTGAGCTGCCTGAATTGAGTGCAAAAAAAATGGGCCAGTTTCCTGACCCATTTTTCGCATGGCTATTGCTTAGATAAGCTTCAGAGCCAGCCAGTACAGCACGCCTGACAGCAAAATGGCTGCCGGCAGGGTGAGTACCCATGCCATCAGGATGCTGGTGACGGTTTTCTTCTGCAGACCACCGCCATCAACGAGCATCGTCCCCGCAACCGAGGAAGAGAGCACGTGGGTGGTGGAAACCGGCATGCCGGTGTAGCTGGCAAGGCCGATAGAAACCGCGGCGGTCATCTGGGCGGACATACCTTGCGCGTAGGTCATACCCTTCTTACCAATCTTCTCGCCGATGGTGGTCGCCACGCGGCGCCAGCCGATCATGGTGCCAATACCCAGCGCCAGCGCGACCGCCATAATGATCCAGATTGGCGCGTACTCGATGGTGCTTAGCATATCGGTTTTCAGTTTCTTCAGCAGGCGCTGGTCGTCAGTGCTCACATCCGGCAGTTTGGCCACTTTGTCGGTGGTGTCGGAGATGCAGAGCATAATGCGACGCAGCTGGCCGCGCTGATCCACTGACAGTGTATCGTAGCTTTCCGTACCGGTGAGCATTGTCTTCACGCGGTCAAGCGCGTTGATGGTGTTCGCCGGATGGCAGTGAAACTCGCCGTTGGCCGCGGTATTGGTTTCCGGTGAAGGAACCAGTTGATCAACGCCGGTGGCTTTCTTCAGCAGCTCAGGGCGCTGTTGGAAGAAGGTTTCCACGTTGTTGACCGCATCGCGGGTACGAGTGATTTCGTAACCAGACGCGTTCATGTTGACCACGAAGCCCGCCGGCGCGACGCCAATCAGTACCAGCATGACCAGACCAATGCCTTTCTGCCCATCGTTGGCGCCGTGCGAGAACGACACGCCGATAGCGGACAGGATCAGCGCGATACGGGTCCAGAACGGCGGTTTTTTCTTACCGTCTTTCTTTTCGCGTTCCGCTGGGGTCAGGTGGATACGAGCGCGTTTTTTGGTACCGCTCCAGTAACGACGCAGAATGAAAATCAGGCCGCCCGCTACCACCAGGCCAACAATCGGCGAGACGATAAGTGAGGCAAAAATGCCGATGACTTTCGGGATATTCAGCGCATCCACCACTGAAGTACCGGTCATCAGCGCATTGGTTAAACCAATACCGATGATAGCGCCAATCAGGGTGTGAGAACTGGAGGCCGGTAGGCCGAAATACCAGGTTCCGAGGTTCCAGATGATTGCCGCCAGCAGCATAGAGAACACCATGGCGAGGCCATGTGCGGAACCCATGTTAAGCAGCAGGTCCGTTGGCAGCATATGCACGATGGCATAGGCTACGCTGAGACCGCCCAGCAGAACGCCGAAAAAGTTGAAGAGTGCCGCCATCGCAACAGCAAGCTGCGACCGCATTGCGCGAGTGTAAATCACCGTTGCAACTGCGTTTGCGGTATCATGAAAACCGTTAATCGCTTCGTAAAACAGTACAAAAGCTAAAGCAAGCAATAATAATAGTCCGGTATGTAAATCCAGACCGGCAAATAAATGTAGCATAGGACGTTACGCCATTTTGAGGACATGAACGCGGCGCATTATCAGTGACTTTAGCGGCGCGGGCAAAGTGAAATATAGACTTTTTTTGATTTTCTTCCTGTTTGGTTTCTACCCGGTTGGGAGTAATCCTATATCTTTCAAAGACGTAACTGAATGTTGTTTTTTTCGTGCTGGTGTGACCAGAGTGAAATATTTACAATTCCCGACAATTGGGGAATGAGGAAAGTTGAGTGGAAAGGTTTGATGCCATTGTGATCGGCGCCGGTGCGGCGGGAATGTTTTGTGCGGCGCAGGCGGGGCAGTTGGGCTGCCGGGTGCTGCTGCTCGATAATGGCAAAAAGCCGGGGCGCAAAATCCTGATGTCCGGCGGCGGCCGCTGCAACTTTACTAACATGTATGTCGAACCCGCGGCATATCTCAGCCAAAACCCGCATTTTTGCAAATCTGCGCTGGCGCGCTATACCCAGTGGGACTTTATCGAACTGGTTGGCAAATATGGTATTGCCTGGCATGAGAAGACCTTAGGTCAGCTGTTTTGCGATGATTCCGCGGAGCAAATCGTCAATCTGCTGCTGTCGGAATGTGAAAAAGGCGGCGTACAGATCCGTCTGCGCAGCGAAATTCTCAGCGTCGAACGCGATGAACAAGGCTACCGGCTACAGGTGAACGGCGAAATGCTGACGGCGAAGAAGCTGGTGATCGCTTCCGGCGGCCTGTCGATGCCGGGACTGGGCGCGTCGCCGTTTGGTTACAAGGTGGCCGAACAGTTCGGTCTGAAGGTGCTGCCGACCCGCGCCGGGCTGGTGCCGTTTACCCTGCATAAACCGCTGCTTGAGCAGCTGCAGGTGCTTTCCGGCGTTTCGGTGCCCTCTACGATTACCGCCGAGAACGGTACGCTGTTTCGCGAAAACCTGCTGTTTACCCATCGTGGCCTTTCCGGCCCGGCGGTGCTGCAGATTTCCAGCTACTGGCAGCCCGGCGAGTTTGTCACCGTCAACCTGCTGCCGGACTGCGATCTTGAGGCGTTCCTCAACGAGCAGCGGGGCGCTCATCCCAACCAAAGCCTGAAAAACACCCTCGCGATGCAGCTGCCGAAGCGGCTGGTCGAATGTTTACAGCAGCTTGGGCAGATACCTGATGTGACACTGAAGCAACTGAACGTTCGCGATCAGCAGGCGCTGGTGGAGACGCTAACCGCGTGGCGCGTGCAGCCGAACGGAACTGAAGGTTATCGTACCGCGGAAGTGACCCTCGGCGGCGTGGATACCAATGAGCTTTCGTCACGCACCATGGAGGCGCGCAAAGCGCCGGGGCTTTACTTTATCGGTGAAGTGATGGACGTCACCGGCTGGCTTGGCGGCTATAACTTCCAGTGGGCGTGGTCAAGCGCCTGGGCCTGCGCGCAGGCGCTGGCGGAAGCTTAATCAGAGAGCCCGGGGCACCCTGGCGCCCGGGCTGTTTCGATCAGTTCAACCCAAGAAAATACTGGGCGATTTTGAAATAGATAATCAGCCCGGTGCCATCTATCAGCGTGGCGATAAACGGCGCGGAAACCACCGCCGGGTCGATACCGATCCGCTTAAGCAGCATCGGAATAACCGAAGACACCACCGCGCTCCACAAAGTAATGCAGACCAGCGTCAGGCTGACGATCAGCGTGATTTCCATGCCAATCCCCATCATCCAGGCGCGCAGGCAGCCCGCCAGACCCAGGGTCAGGGCAATCAGAAACGAGGTCGACACCTCTTTGCGGATAACCCGTCCCATGTCACGTAAACGGACTTCACCCAGCGCCATCGAACGCACCAGCGTTGAGGTGATCTGAGTTCCGCTGTTGCCGCCGGTGCCGATCAGTAACGGGATGAAGAAGGCCAGTGCGATGGCCGATTCCAGCGCCTCTTCAAAATGCTGCAGCACGCTGCTGGTGTAGGCTTCGGCAACAAATAACAGTAGCAGCCAGACCGAGCGTTTCTTCCACAGCGTCCACGGACTGATTTCCAGATACGGTTTTTCCAGCGGTAGCGTCGCCCCCTGCAGCTGGGCGTCTTCGGTGACGTCATCCTCCAGCAGATGGGCAATTTCTTTTTCCATCAGGCAGCCGACCAGCTCGCCTTTATCGACAACCGGCACCAGATCGAGGCCGCGCTCGGTGAGTTCGGCAATAACCTGAGGGCGCTCATCGTCGGGTTTGACGCGAAACAGACAGCTGTCCATCAGGTAGCGAATAGACTGGCCTGCCTCTGCCTCCTGCAAAAGTTTTTTGACTGATAAGCTGCCGCGCAGCTTGTTACCGGCGACGACAAATACCTGGCCGGGAATATCGTCGCTGGCGAGCTGCGAGATAAAGTGTTCACGCGCCTCATGGACGCTGAAATGTTCCTGCAGCGTAATAAAGTCGGTACGCATGTACTGGGCGATCGCATCGCCGTCGAAGCCAGAGGTCGCCTGATGCACGGCGCAGAGTTGAATGGAAGACATGATTAAAATCCCTATAAAAAATCACTCATAGGGGCGAACAAGACAGGGTTAGCGCAGGCAGATCCCTACGTCCTGGTTTTAGCACTGCATAACGTATCTGAACGGTTAATACCGCCAGAAGTTACCTTGGCAACACCTTGATTCGATGGAAGCCTGTATTTCCCTGAGTGGTCTCTCTCGATACCAACAGGGCGGTAACTTGTATTTATGCAGGAGCCTCGCCATAACGAGATCGTTAAATGAGGCGCCATTATTGGCGAACAGGGATAATTAACAAAGCGTATAGTTTATGTGGTTTATCAACTGTTGATAAACCACATAAATCATTCTCAATTTTTTATGGATTTAGCAGCTTAATTTTTAAGGTTTTTATCACCCCCTAAACACCGCAAATGCCCATGCCGCACGCCGCGCTGGGCAATCACCTCGTCGGCAAAATGCTGTACTTCGTCCATGTTGCCTTTCAGCACCGCGATCTCCAGACAGTCATCATGATTGATGTGGACATGTAACGTGGCGACCGAGAGATCGTGATGCTGATGCGAAGAGGCGACCAGCCGGCTCGCCAGTTCGCGTTTTTCATGCTCATACACGTACGACAGGACCGCATAGCCGTGCTGCGCCGGCTGCTGTAGCGGATTATGGTGGAGCGCGTCACGCAGAATATCGCGCACCGCTTCCGAGCGGTTGTGGTACCCGCGGTGGGCGCTGTGCGCGTCGAGCGCGGCCAGCAGATCATCATCCAGAGTCAGGGTTACGCGCTGCATGGCATGGCCTCGTTAAGCAGAGTGCGGGGAAAGGGTGGGAGTACCGCACGCTGTAGCGCCTGTCCGGCAGCGGATGTAAGGCGCAGGGGCAGACTAACCGCGGCCGTTTCGACGATGCGTCCGCTATCCATCACCAGTACCCGCTGGCAAAAACGCTCCACCAGCCGCAGGTCGTGGGTAATAAACAGGCAGGCGGTGGCGAACTGCGCCTGCAGGCGTTTGAGCAGGGCGATAATATCCGCCTGAAGCATCAGATCGAGATTCGATACCGCTTCGTCGAGAATTAATAGCTGCGGCCCGACCACCAGCGCCCGCGCCAGGCACACGCGCTGCAGCTGTCCGCCGCTGAGCTGCGCCGGACGCTTGTCGAGCAGTGCCGGGGCGAGGTCAACCGCCAGCAGCATCTCCTCCACCCGCTGCATACGCTCTTCCCGCGATAAACTAAACAGGTGCCGCAGCGGTTCGCTGATAATCTCGCGCACCGTTTTGCGCGGATTCACCGCGCTAATGGCATCCTGAAACACCAGCTGAATATCGCGGCGAAAGGCGCCGATCGCCTCCCCCTTCAGGGAGGTCAGCGATGCGCCGCGCCAGGCGACCTCGCCATACCGCGGCGTTTCGAGACCGACCAGCATCCGCGCCAGGGTACTTTTGCCGCAGCCGCTGCGCCCGAGCAGCGCCACAGTTTCACCGAGGGCGATGTCGAACTGGATATCGCGCAATACCGCACCGTGGTGGGGATAATCGTGGCTCACTGCGTTCACGCTGAGTAAATTCATGGTGTTTTCTCCAGGCCATATAGCGCCAGATGGGCGGCCAGCAGGCGCTGGCTGAGCGGGTGCTGTGGGGCGCTAAATAGCGTGTTAACGTCGCAGCGTTCAACAAGACGGCCGTTTTCCATCACCGCCACGTCATGCGCCAGCCGGGCGACAACGCTCATATCATGGGTCACCAGCAGCAGCCCCTGCCCGCGGTTGGCGACGATATCCGCCAGCAGGTCGAGAATGCGCGCCTGGGCGACGGCATCAAGGTCGGTGGTCGGTTCGTCGGCGATGATAAACGGCGCGCGGCTGAGCAGGGCCAGGGCCACCATCATCCTTTGCAGCATGCCCCCGCTCATCTCGAAGGGATAGCGCTTGAGCAGCGAGAGCGGATTTTCCAGCCCCACCTCTTCCATCGCCGCCAGCAGCGCGACGTTATTGGCCTCGTGGCCCGCTGCCCGGCAGGTTTCCCGCGCATGCGCCGCCATGGTGTGCAGCGGATTAAAGGCGCTGCGCGGGTTTTGCATAATGGTGGCGATGGTCGCGCCGCGCAGCTGTTCACCGTATACCGGGATACCGTCGAGCAGCACCCGGCCCGCGGTTTGTCTGACGCCGGGCGGTAAAATGCCGAGCGTGGCGGCGCAGGTCAGCGATTTACCGCTGCCGCTACTGCCGAGCAGCGCCAGCACCTGACCGCGACGCAGGGTTAGGGAAACGTCGCTGACCAGCGGACGGTCGGCGACGAGCGAAAGTTGTTCCAGTTGGATCTTTTGCGGCATCAGTGGTTATGCTCCGCGATCAGCTGAGGATCGAGACGATCGCGCAGCGCGTCGCCCACCAGATTAAAAGCCATCACGCTGATAAACAGCGCCAGTCCGGGCCAGACCATTTGCAGCGGCTGCGTCCAGATGTACTGGCGGGCGTCGTTGATCATCACTCCCCATTCCGCCGTCGGCGCGCTGACGCCGAGGCCGAGGAATGACATCCCGGCTACGTGGAGCATCATATGACCGATATCCAGCGAGGCGAGCACCAGCAGCGAAGGGATCACCGCGCCGGCCAGATGGTCACGAAACAATGGCCAATGTCCCGCGCCGCTCAGGCGCGCGGCGAGAATAAACTCGCGCTGGCGCAGAGAGACCACCAGATTGCGCACCATCCTTGCGTACCAGGCCCAGTGCGACAGCGCAATGGCGATAATCACGTTGCTAAGACCGGTACCGAGTACACCGACCATAAAGAATGACAGTATTGAAGTCGGGAAGGTCATAAACAGCTCGGCCTGGCGCATCAGGCCGCGATCGACACGTCCGCCCACCATCCCGGCGGCGCCGCCCACCGTAAGGCCGATCAGCAGCACCAGCAGCAGGCAGGCCATCACCGCGCCCAGTGAGACGCGGGTGGCGGCGAGAAGGCGCGAGAAAATATCCCGCCCGAGATGATCGGTGCCGAGCCAGTGGGCGTCGCCCGGAGAGAGCAGACGTTGA
The DNA here is from genome assembly GCF_040062085.1 of Klebsiella sp. JN_Kp122. Taxonomy (NCBI): domain Bacteria; kingdom Pseudomonadati; phylum Pseudomonadota; class Gammaproteobacteria; order Enterobacterales; family Enterobacteriaceae; genus Klebsiella; species Klebsiella sp. JN_Kp122. The sequence goes on along the minus strand of NZ_JBEAHW010000019.1, from coordinate 111,920 downwards.
TGGAGATCGATGGCCGCCGGGTCATAGGGCAGCCACCAGCCGCTGCTCATGGCGATTGCCGCCAGCAGCGCAATAGTGAGTAGCGCCAGTTTTACCGGCCAGCGGAAGGTCGCGAACAGCGTCATACGGTGGTCTCCTCATGGCGGCGTAGGCGCGGATCGAGTGCGGCGTTAAGCAGGTCGACCGCCAGATTGGCCAGCACGAACACCGCCACCATCATCAGGGTAAAGCACTGGATCACTGGGTAGTCGCGATTGAATATCGCGGAAACCGCATAGCGACCGACGCCGGGCCAGGCGAAGATATTTTCGATGATCATCGTCCCGCCGATCAGCTCGCCGATGTGCATACCCAGCGCCGTCACTACCGGCAACGTCGCGTTACGCAGCACGTGTCGCCGCTCCACCTGACCCTCGCTCAGCCCGCGCAGACGCGCCCAGACCACGTGGCGCTGGCTGGACACTTCCAGCATGCTGGCGCGCAGCAGACGGGCATTGATCGCCAGCGACATCAGGGCGATGGAAAACGCCGGTAGCAGCAGATGTCGCCAGCCGCCGTAGCCCATCGCCGGTAGCCAGCGCAGATGGACGGAAAAGAGCATTACCAGCAAAAATGCCAGCCAGAAGTTGGGCATTGAGACGCCGAGGAAGGCAATCAATCGTACGGCGAAATCAGGCAAGCGGTCGCGATGCCGCGCCGCCCAGATCCCCAGCGGTAGCGAGGTCAGCAGAATAATCACCAGCGCCGCGCCGGTGAGCTGCAGCGTCGCGGGCAGAAAATGCAGCAGGTCGTCCAGCACCGGGCGCTGGCTGGCGTAGGAGACGCCAAAATCGAGATGCAGCGCGCGCCACAGCCAGTGTAGATACTGCAGCGCCAGCGGCTGATTGAGCCCGAGCTGCTCGCGGGTAGCGGCAATCATTTCGCTGGTAGGCGGCACGTTAGAGAGGCGCAGATAGTCCAGTGCCGGGTCGCCGGCGCCAAGACGTAACAACAGGAAGATGATCGCCGAGGCGGCAAGCAGCATCAGCGGTAGCGGTAGCAGGCGGCGAAGAAGATATTTCAACATCATGGCGCCACCGGCGTAATGAGATCTAACGGCAGATCGGTGGTCACCGGCGCGAAGGGCACTTCGCCCAGCGTTTTGCGGGCGACGGACATCAGCGAGACGTAGCTTATCGGCAGATAGACCGCTTCGTTGTGCAGACGGGTGAGGATATCGCGATACAGTTCGCGACGGCGGCCCTCGTCGGTGGTAGTCAGGACCTCGCCGATCTCGTTATCAATCTCTGCTTTATCCGGCAGTCCGCGCTGCGCCTGATAATCGGCGTGCGAAGCGACGCGCATTGAGCTCATAAACGCGTGCGGGTCGAACGGCGCGCCCCAGGTATGGTTGAAGATCATCGTGAAGCGGCCATCGTGCTGGCGGGCATAGATACTGCTCTCCTCTTCGCCGACCAGCCCAACATCGATACCTACCTGGCGCAGATCGGCCTGGATGATTTCCGCCATCGATTTGGCCAGCGCATCGGTGCCGATAAACGCCAGTTCAAGATGCAACGGGTGCCCGTCTTTTTCACGAATATCCTTACCGGGCGTTAGCGTCCAGCCGGCATTTTCCAGCAGCGTACGGGCCTTATCCGGATTGAAGCGGCGCGGCGGCAGGTCATCCGGCGCGTAAGGTACCGAGGGCGCGAAAAGCGTGTCGGCAACCTGTTGGGTGCCGTACAGCACGCCGTCAATAAGCGCCTGTTTATTGACGGCATAGTTAAGCGCCTCGCGTACCGCTAAATCATTCGTGGGCGCTTGCAGCGTATTGAGCGCCAGCATCACGGTTTGCGTCGGGGCGGAAAGACGCGTGCGATACTCGTCCTGCTGGCGAAAACGGGCGAACGTATCCAGCGGTAGTAGCCCTTCATCACCGTACAGCAGATCAACTTCACCGGTTTCAAAGGCGACCGCCCGGCTGGTGGCGTCGGGGATCACTTTCACGGTGACTTTCTCAAGCGCCGGTTTTTTGCCCCAGTAGCGCGGGTTGCGTACCAGCACATCCTGCTGATTAAGCTGCGAACTGGACAGCATCCACGGACCGGTGCCGATGGGCGCTTTGATGCCTCGCTGCGTACTACCGTCAACAAACTGCGAGGGGGCGATAAAACGAAACGGGCGGGGAAGGGCGAGTTCCTGCAGGAACGGGTAGTAGGCGCTTTTCAGGGTGATTTGTAGTTCGTTATCGCTGAGCGCTTGAACGTCGGTTATCTGATTGGTCAACTCCAGCCAGGCGTGCCGCTGGCGGTTGGCCAGCACCGCCTGGAAATTGGCCACTGCGGCCTGGGCGTTAAACGGTTCGCCGTTGGAGAAGTAGACATCATCGCGCAGGGTGAAACGCCAGATTTTACCATCGGCTGAGTGAAGCCAGCGGGTAGCCAGCCAGGGTGTAACCCGGCCATCGGCCTGATATTTGACTAACGGCTCATACACCATACTTTGGGCGAACATTTGGTTCGGCGTATACAGATGTGGATTGAGAGGACCGACGTTAACCGGCCAGGCGATGGCGATTTCATGCATGGCGGCGGGCGCGAGCAGAGGAATGCAGGCGCAGAGCGCCAGCAAGGTGGTGCGGAAAATAGACAAGGTTTACATCCAGAAGGAACGAAAAGTATGACGATTTTAATAATTTGTCATACTTAAGGAGTAACCTGGATCAATATGATGGGAGAAAACCATAACAAAATCATATGTAGCGTAAGATTACGATTGTCTTAACAAATCCAGCAGGGTGGTGACCTGTTCATCGAGCGGCGCCAGGTCCCGCTTCACTATCAAATGCAGCGGCGTGGCGCGGCGGGCGCCATGGCTCAGCGGCAGCGCTTTCAGAACGCCCTGTTCCAGGTGTGCGCGTATCCGCTCTTCCGGCAACCAGCCGAATCCCACCTGATACAGTACCGCATCAATGGCGGCATCAATGGTAGAAAAGGTCCAGGCATCGCGGGTGGATGAGGCGTCGCCGCTACGGTCGGCAATGCGGATCAGCGGCCAGGGGGCCAGCGCGTTGTCGTCCAGCGGTTCTTCCGATTGCGACAGCGGATGGTCGCGATGGGCGACCGCAATAAAATCGATATTCATCAGCCATTCGCCGCGTCCGGTAATATCCTGGCGACGCGTTAAGACCATCACATCGGCCTCGCTGCGGGCGGCGCTTGCCTCATCGACGTTTTCCAGCACTTCGGTCAGCCGAACCTGAGTTTGCGGGTAGCGTTGCTGAAACTGACGCAGAATGGCGAAGAGCCGCTGGCGGGGAAAAATGCTGTCGACGACCAGATCCAGGCGGGTGCGCGCGCCGTTGCGCAGCGTCGCGGCGTGGGTCTCAACCCACGAAAAGGCCTTCAGTAGTGGTTTCACCTGATTAAGCAGCAGTTCGCCAGCGGGCGTCAGCACCGCCCGTCGTCCAGACGGCGCCAGCAGCGCCACCCCTAAACGTTCCTGCAGCAGCGCCAGGTTATAGCTCACCGAAGACTGGCTGCGGTTGGTCTCTTCCGCGGCTTTGGCAAAGCTGCCCAGCTCAATCACCTTTTCCAATAGCGCCCATTGTTCCAGCGTGGTCTTGTGCATGATTCATCTAAAAATTAGATTATTTTCATCCAAACATAGCGTTATTCATTCAATTTTTAAAGCCGTATTCTTACCTCAACGAAACAGAGGAGAATAAATAATGAGCACTTTTGACAAACATGACCTCAGCGGCTTTATCGGTAAACATCTGGTTTATACCTACGACAACGGCTGGAACTACGAAATTTACGTTAAAAATGGCACCACTCTGGACTATCGTATTCACAGCGGTATCGTTGCTAATCGTTGGGTGAAAGACCAGCATGCGTACATCGTGCGGGTAGGCGAAAGCATTTATAAAATTTCCTGGACTGAACCAACCGGTACCGACGTCAGCCTGATCGTCAACCTGGGCGACAAACTGTTCCACGGCACCATTTTCTTCCCCCGCTGGATCATGAATAACCCGGAAAAAACCGTCTGCTTCCAGAACGATCATATTCCGTTAATGAACGCTTATCGTGACGCCGGCCCGGCCTACCCGACCGAAGTGATTGATGAATTCGCGACTATCACTTTTGTTCGTGATTGTGGCCCGGATAATAACGATGTTATTAATTGCCCGGCTAATGAATTACCCGCAGATTTTCCTGCAAACTTGTAATACAGCAGAAATAATTCTGTGATCTAACGCTAATTTTTCCGCTAGATTAAAACGTAAAAAAATATTTATTACGGGATGGTTGACGATTCGTTTACTTTCATCCGTTAAGCCCCAGTTTTCTCTATGAAACTGGGGCTTCTTGCTGTTATCTCCTGCTATAATGAATTATATCTATATGATTTTCATGGATATATTACTATTCTCACGAAAAATATTAATTTCTTAATATTATCCTAAGCAACAGCGACTAGATTTAAAACCGTCGAAATACCCTGGAATGAAATGTGGCGGTGAACCGACTTCATTTTCATTTTGTTTAAGTCTGCTGGCGCAGGATATTTCTTTCTACCGGCCCCCTTTTTTAGTGGGCTATTAATAGAACAGGAAAAAGATGAGCGAATTTCTGCCGTTTTCGCGCCCGTCGATGGGCGACGCAGAGCTGGCTGCGCTGCGTGAAGTTTTGCAATCAGGATGGATCACTACCGGTCCTAAAAACCAGGCGCTGGAAGAGGCGTTTTGCCAACTGACCGGCAACCGCCACGCCATCGCCGTCAGCTCCGCTACCGGCGGTATGCACGTTACGCTAATGGCGATGGGCATTGGCCCTGGCGACGAAGTGATCACCCCTTCGCAAACCTGGGTCTCGACGCTGAATATGATCAGTCTGCTGGGCGCTACGCCGGTGATGATCGATGTCGACCACGACAATTTGATGATTACCCCTGAGGCGGTGGAAGCGGCGATCACTTCGCGGACGAAAGCGATTATACCCGTCCACTACGCGGGCGCGCCTGCGGATATCGACGCGATCCGCGCCGTTGGCGAGCGCCACGGTATTCCGGTTATCGAAGATGCCGCGCATGCCGCGGGGACGCACTATAAAGGCCGCCACGTCGGCTGGCGCGGCACCGCGATTTTCTCGTTCCACGCGATCAAAAATATGACCTGCGCCGAAGGGGGGCTTATCGTCACCGATGATGACGAGCTGGCTTCCCGCATCCGCAGCCTCAAATTCCACGGCCTGGGCGTAGACGCCTACGACCGTCAGACCCACGGCCGCGCGCCGCAGGCGGAAGTGATTACTCCCGGCTTCAAATACAATCTGGCCGATATCAACGCCGCGCTGGCGCTGGTGCAGCTGGATAAGCTGGCGCAGGCGAATCAACGTCGCGCTGCAATCGCCCAACGCTACCTGCGCGAGCTGGCGGATACCCCCTTTAAGCCGCTGACCATTCCGGCATGGGATCACCAGCACGCCTGGCACCTGTTTATTATCCGCGTTGATGAAGCGGCCTGCGGCATCAGCCGCGATGCCCTGATGGAAAAACTCAAAGCCATGGGTATAGGCACCGGTCTGCACTTCCGCGCGGCCCATACGCAAAAGTATTACCGCGAGCGTTTTCCTGAAGTTTCGTTACCGAATACCGAATGGAACAGCGCGCGCATTTGTTCCATCCCGCTGTTCCCGGATATGACCGACGACGATGTCACCCGCGTCATTACCGCGCTGCATCAGTTGTCAGGACGTTGATATGCTTACTTATCCTCCCGTAAAAAAAGTCTCGGTGGTTATCCCGGTTTATAACGAACAGGATAGTCTGCCGGAGCTGCTACGTCGCACCGACGCCGCCTGTGCGACGCTGGGGCGCCAATATGAAATTCTGCTGATCGACGACGGCAGCAGCGACGATTCCGCGCGCATGCTGACCGAGGCCGCCGAAGCCGAAGGCAGCCACGTGGTGGCGGTGCTGTTGAACCGCAACTACGGCCAGCACTCGGCGATTATGGCCGGTTTCAGCCATGTCACCGGCGATCTAATCATCACCCTCGATGCCGACTTGCAAAACCCGCCGGAAGAGATCCCGCGGCTGGTGGAAAAAGCCGATGAAGGCTATGACGTGGTCGGTACCGTGCGCCAGAACCGGCAGGACAGCATCTTCCGTAAATCTGCCTCGAAGATGATTAACCGCCTGATTCAGCGAACCACCGGTAAAGCCATGGGCGATTACGGCTGCATGTTGCGTGCCTATCGCCGCCATATCATCGACGCCATGCTCAACTGCCATGAGCGCAGCACCTTTATCCCGATTCTGGCGAATACCTTCGCCCGCCGGGCGGTCGAAATCCCGGTGATGCACGCCGAGCGCGAATTCGGCGACTCCAAATATAGCTTCATGCGTCTGATTAACCTGATGTATGACCTGGTGACCTGTCTGACCACCACCCCGCTGCGTTTACTGAGTATTTTCGGCAGCGTGATAGCCCTGTTGGGCTTCGCCTTCGGCCTGCTGCTGGTGGTGCTGCGTCTGGCTTTCGGTCCGCAATGGGCGGCGGAAGGGGTGTTCATGCTCTTCGCCGTGCTGTTCATGTTCATCGGCGCCCAGTTTGTCGGTATGGGCCTGCTCGGGGAGTATATCGGCCGCATCTATAACGATGTTCGCGCCCGTCCCCGTTACTTTATTCAACGTGTTGTTCGCCAGCCGGAAACGGCGTCTCAAGAGGAAGATCGTTCATGAAAGCAGTAGTCTTCGCTTATCACGATATGGGTTGCGCAGGTATTCAGTCACTGCTGGATGCCGGGTATGACATCGCCGCTATTTTTACCCATCCGGATAACCCTGGCGAAAACCAATTCTTTGGTTCCGTTGCCCGCATTGCCGCCGAGCAAGGTATCCCGGTATGGGCGCCGGAAGATGTTAACCATCCGCTGTGGATTGAACGTATTCGCGAGATGAAGCCGGATGTGCTGTTCTCCTTCTACTACCGCAACCTGCTGTGCGATGAGATCCTCAATATCGCGCCGAAGGGGGCTTTCAACCTGCATGGTTCTCTGCTGCCGAAATACCGCGGTCGCGCGCCGCTGAATTGGGTACTGGTCAACGGCGAAAGCGAAACCGGTGTGACCCTGCACCGGATGGTTAACCGCGCCGACGCAGGCGATATCGTCGCTCAACAAGCTGTGGCTATCGGCCCGGATGACGCGGCGCTGGCGCTGCACCGTAAGCTGTGTGCCGCCGCCTCCGATCTGCTGGGCCAGGCGCTGCCGGCTATTCGTGATAGTAAGACTGAGGAGCGGGCGCAGGACCACAGCCAGGCGACCTACGTTGGCCGTCGTACCCCGGAAGACGGGCGTCTCGATTGGGACAAACCGGCGCAGACTCTGCACAACCTGGTGCGCGCGGTATCCGATCCGTGGCCGGGCGCCTTCGCCTATGCCGGCGCGAACAAATTTATCGTCTGGAAATCCCGCGTGCGCGCCGATCTGCCGGCGGCGAAGCCCGGCACCGTTATCTCCGTCGCGCCGCTAGTGGTTGCCTGTCAGCAGGGGGCGCTGGAAATCGTCACCGGCCAGACCGAACGTGGCGTTTACATGCAGGGCGCCCAGCTGGCGCAGACGCTGGGGCTGGTGACCAGCGCGGTGCTGAGCAGCAAACCGGTGGTGGCGGTGAAGCGCCGTACCCGCGTGCTGATCCTCGGCGTTAACGGCTTTATCGGTAACCACCTGACCGAGCGCCTGTTGCAGGACGACAACTATGAGATTTACGGCCTGGATATCGGCTCCGACGCCATCAGCCGTTTCCTCGACTGCCCGCGTTTCCACTTCGTTGAAGGCGATATCAGCATTCACTCCGAGTGGATCGAATACCATATTAAGAAATGCGACGTGGTACTGCCGCTGGTCGCGATCGCGACGCCTATCGAATACACCCGTAACCCGCTGCGCGTGTTCGAACTGGATTTCGAAGAGAACCTGAAGATCATCCGTGACTGCGTGAAATATAATAAGCGCATTATCTTCCCGTCGACCTCGGAAGTGTACGGCATGTGCACCGACAAAAACTTCGACGAAGATAATTCCAATCTGGTGGTCGGGCCGATCAACAAACAGCGTTGGATCTACTCGGTTTCTAAACAGCTGCTGGACCGCGTGATCTGGGCCTATGGCGATAAGAACGGCCTCAAGTTCACCCTGTTCCGTCCGTTCAACTGGATGGGGCCGCGTCTGGATAACCTTAATGCCGCACGTATCGGTAGCTCCCGCGCCATCACTCAGCTGATCCTCAACCTGGTGGAAGGTTCGCCGATTAAGCTTATCGAAGGCGGCAAACAGAAGCGCTGCTTCACCGATATCAGCGACGGTATCGAAGCGTTGTTCCGCATCATTGAGAACAAAGATGGTCGCTGCGATGGTCAGATCATCAACATCGGTAACCCGGAAAACGAAGCGAGCATCAAAGAGCTGGCGGAAATGCTGCTCGCCTGCTTCGAGCGCCATCCGCTGCGCGATCGCTTCCCGCCGTTCGCCGGCTTCCGCGAAGTGGAAAGCAGCGATTACTACGGTAAAGGCTACCAGGATGTTGAGCATCGTAAACCGAGCATTCGCAACGCGAAACGCTGCCTGAACTGGGAACCGACCGTCGAGATGGAAGAGACCGTTGAACACACTCTGGACTTCTTCCTGCGCACCGTTGAGCTCACGGACGATAAAAACTCATGAAACAAGTCGGCTTACGCATAGATGTCGATACCTTTCGCGGGACGCGTGATGGCGTACCGCGGCTGCTGGCCCTGCTGGGCAAGCACGGGATTCAGGCAAGCTTCTTTTTCAGCGTCGGGCCGGACAATATGGGGCGCCATTTATGGCGCCTGGTAAAACCGAAGTTTCTGTGGAAAATGCTGCGCTCCAACGCGGCCTCGCTGTATGGCTGGGATATTCTGCTGGCCGGCACCGCGTGGCCGGGGCGCAGGATTGGCGCGGGTAACGAAGAGGTTATTCGCGCCGCCGCGCAGATCCATGAAGTGGGCCTGCACGCCTGGGACCACTACAGCTGGCAAGCGTGGAGCGGCGTCTGGCCGCAGGAACGTCTGACGCTGGAAATTGAACGCGGTCTGCTCGAACTGGAACGCATTATCGGCCGCCCGGTGACCTGCTCCGCCGTCGCCGGCTGGCGTGCCGACCAGCGGGTGGTAAAAGCGAAAGAATCCTTCGATTTCCTCTACAACAGCGATTGTCGCGGCACGCGGCCATTCCTGCCGCAGATTGGCGGCGGGGCCTCCGGCACCGTACAAATTCCGGTGACGCTTCCCACCTGGGATGAAGTCGTCGGTAGCGCCGTCGATACCGCTGGCTTCAACCGCTATCTGCTGGACTGCATTCATCGTGACAAGGGAACGCCGGTCTATACCATCCACGCCGAAGTGGAAGGCATTGCCTACGCCGATCAGTTCGATGCGCTGCTGACCATGGCGGAGGAAGAAGAAATACAATTTTGCCCACTGAGCCAGCTGCTGCCCGCTGACTTTAGCGAGCTGCCGTCAGGCAAAGTGGTCCGTGGTGAGCTGGCTGGCCGGGAAGGTTGGCTTGGACGTGAACAATTACTGGGCTCGGGTGTATGAAAAGCATTCGTTATGGCATCTCTCTGGTTGTACTCTTTGCGCTGTATTACTTATTGCCGTTAAATTTCCGTTTGCTGTGGCAGCCTGATGAAACCCGCTATGCCGAGATCAGTCGTGAAATGCTGGCCTCCGGCGACTGGGTGGTGCCGCATCTGCTGGGCCTGCGTTACTTTGAAAAGCCGATTGCCGGTTACTGGATTAACAGTATTGGCCAGTGGCTATTCGGCCATAATAACTTTGGCGTGCGTTTCGGTTCGGTCTTCGCCATTACCGTCAGCGCGTTGCTGGTGGCGTGGCTGGCGTGGCGTATTTTCCGCGATAAACGCGTGGCGATCCTGTCGCCGGTTATCTTCCTGACCGCGATGCTGGTATACGGTATCGGAACCTATGCGGTGCTGGATCCGATGATCACCATGTGGCTGGCGCTGGCGATGTGCAGCTTCTGGGGAGCCTCCCAGGCGCAGAGCCGCAGCGGGAAGATGTTGGGTTATGTCCTGCTGGGAGTCGCCTGCGGTATGGGGGTGATGACCAAGGGCTTCCTGGCGCTGGCGGTACCGGTGGTTGGCGTGCTGCCGTGGGTGATGGCGCGTAAACGCTGGCGCGAAGTGCTGACCTACGGCTGGCTGGCGGTGGCGGTCTGTACGTTGGTGGTGCTGCCGTGGGGATTGGCTATTGCCAATCGCGAACCCGATTTCTGGCGCTATTTCTTCTGGGTCGAGCATATTCAGCGTTTCGCTGAGAAAGACGCGCAGCATAAAGCGCCGTTCTGGTACTACATTCCGTTCCTGATTGCCGGCAGCCTGCCGTGGTTGGCGCTGTTACCGGGCGCGCTGAAGCGCGGCTGGAGCGAGCGCGATGATGCCCGAGGCGCGCTGTATCTGTTAGGCTGGATAGCGATGCCGTTCCTGTTCTTCAGCATCGCCAAGGGAAAACTGCCGACCTACATTCTGCCGTGCTTTATGCCGCTGTCGATTTTGATGGCCCGCTACGCGCTGGATGCCGCGAAGGCGGGGGCGAAAGCGCTGCGCATCAACGGCATGATCAACCTCGGTTTTGGTCTGATCGGCCTGGTCGCCGTGCTGGTGGTCTCGCCGTGGGGCGTCATGCATAAACCGGTCTGGACGAAGATCGAGTTGTATAAATGTCTGCTGGCGGCGATTGCCTTTGCTGTATGGGCGCTGATGGGCTGGCTGGCGATAAAAGACAACGGTCGTCGCTGGACTCTGGCCGCCATCTGTCCGCTGGGACTGGCGCTGCTGGTGGGCTTCGCTATCCCGGATCGGGTTATCGACAGTAAACAGCCGCAGTTTCTGGTGGATATTGTTAGCGAATCGCTGGCGCCAAGCCGCTATGTACTGACCAACAGCGTCGGTATCGGCGCGGGGCTGGCGTGGGAGCTCAAGCGTGACGACATCATCCTGTATGAAAGGCAGGGGGAGCTAAAATATGGCCTCGGCTGGCCGGATGCGCAGAGCAAATTCGTGTCGACTCAAGCTTTTGCTGATTGGCTGGCGGCGCACCGCCAGCAGGGACCGATCTCACTGGTGCTGCTGATGGATAAAGGTGAAACGATGAACGAACTGGCGTTACCGAAACCTGATAACTCCTACGTGCTGGGGCGCGTGGTATTTATTCAGTATCTGCCGCAATGAGTGTCTGGTTCTGTCTGGTACTCGCCAGCCTGCTTAGCTGCGCCGGCCAGCTGTGCCAGAAGCAGGCGACCCGGCCGTCCCGTAGCGGGCGGCGCGGGCGGCATATTTTGCTGTGGCTGGGCTTAGCCCTGCTGGCGCTCGGCGGCGGTATGCTGCTGTGGCTGGGGGTGCTGCAGGCGATCCCGGTCGGTATCGCTTATCCGATGCTGAGCCTCAATTTTGTCTGGGTAACGCTGGCGGCATGGGGTATCTGGCGCGAGCCGGTGGCGCGCCGCCACTGGCTTGGCGTCGGGCTGATCGTCGTCGGCATCGCCGTTCTGGGGAGTAGCGTCTGATGGGGTTAATCTGGGCGTTATTGAGCGTCGGGCTGGTCAGCGGCGCGCAGCTGTTACTGCGCAGCGCGATGGTCGAGCTGCCGCCATTGACCGATATCCTGACCTTTCTCAATCATCTACTGCATTTGCGCACCGGTACCTTCAGCCTGGGTTTCGGCCTGGTTGGCTATCTGCTGTCGATGGTCTGCTGGTATTTCGCGCTACACCGCTTACCGCTGGCCAAAGCTTACGCGCTGCTCAGCCTGAGCTACATTCTGGTGTGGGCCGCCGCCATCTGGCTGCCCGGCTGGCACGAGCCGTTTTACTGGCAATCGCTGCTGGGCGTGCTGATTATTATCGCCGGCGTGCTGACTATCTTCTGGCCGGTCAAGCCGCGCCGTTGAAACATTGAATGTGCGCCGCCGTCAGCGAGAACGGCGTTGGCGTACAGACCGCAATACTTAACCCTTGATACTGAATCTGGCTTAATGACAGCGCGTCGCGAAAGGCGCTGTCAACAGAGGCCATCTGCCAGGCGCTGCCGCCGCGTTGCTTTACCAGCGCTTCTTTGCGCGTCCAGATTCGCCAAAAGGCGGCTAGCTGCCCCTCCGGCGGTTCGCGCTCCAGTTCCTGATGCTCGCCCTCGCTAAACAGGGCGTTGGCCAACCGCTGCCAGCCGTTGCGCGGGCGAATGACTTCGATATCGCAGCCAACCTCGCCTTCATCGCTCAGCAGCAGGGCAATTTGGTCGCCGCTGTGGCTAAGGTTAAACCACCGCCCGCAGCCGGGCGGGAAGGCCGGTTTGCCCTGCTCGCCATACGCAATATCCACCAGCGGGGCCACCGCATGCGCCAGCAGCGCGCGCCCGGCAAGCCAGCTTGCCCGCCGCGGGCCATCAGGGGCCTGGGCCGCTAACCCAGTCGGTAACGGCAGGGCGCTAAGCGTTGAGATTTGGCCAAGGATAAGCTGATACATTTCAGGACCAGCGCTGAATAATCATTGAGGTGTTAATACCGCCGAAGGCGAAGTTGTTACTCTGCAGGAATTCACAATCAATCTGGCGCGCTTCGCCCATGATGTAATCCAGTTCTCCGCAATTGGCGTCCGGATTATGCAAATTCAGCGTTGGCGCGAACCAGCCCTCGCGCATCATCTGCAGACTCATCCACGCTTCCAGCGCCCCGCAGGCGCCAAGGGTATGGCCGAAATAGCTTTTCAGCGAGGAGATCGGCACGCTATCGCCGTAAATCGCCGCCGTCGCCTGGCTTTCGGCGATATCGCCGCGGTCGGTCGCGGTGCCGTGGGCCGAAATGTAGCCGATATCCCGGGCGCTCAGGCCTGCTATTTTTAATGATTGTTCCATGCAGATCTGCATGGTTTCACGCTGCGGTTGAGTGATATGCGCAGCATCGCAGTTGGTGGCGAAGCCGATGATTTCGCCGTAAATGGTCGCCCCGCGTGCTTTGGCGTGCTCCAGTTCTTCCAGAATGAGAGTACCGGCCCCTTCGCCAATCACCAGCCCATCACGCAGCACATCAAAGGGGGAGGGGGTAATGTCGGGCTGCTCATTGCGCTGGCTGGTGGCAAACAGAGTATCGAATACCGCGGCCTCCGACGGGCAAAGCTCTTCCGCGCCGCCGGCGACCATCACCGTTTGATAGCCGTGGCGAATCGCTTCCCAGGCGTAACCAATCGCCTGGCTTCCGGAGGTACAGGCGCTGGACGTCGGGATCACGCGGCCGCGCAGGCCAAAAAACAGGCCCGTATTGACGGCGGTGGTATGCGGCATCATCTGCACGTAGGTGGTAGCAGTAATATTATTGGTATGCTTTTCCGTCAACATGGTGGCGAATTCGCTCATCGGGGCGGTACTGCCGGTTGATGAACCGTAGGCGATGCCGGTTTCGCCGTTACTCAGTATGGCATCGTCGATAAGCCCGGCTTGCTCCAGCGCCAGTTCAGTGGCGCGGGTGGAAAGTAACGATACGCGCCCCATCGCGCGAATGCGCTTGCGGGTATAGTGGTCGGGCAGAGTGAAATCATCGATCGGCGCGCCCAGCAGCGTATGCAGCCCGTCGTAAATACGCCACTCCGGCATGGCGCGTACGGCGTTTTTATATCTCTTCAGCCCCGCCGAGACATCCTGCCATTTTTCGCCAAATGCGGTGACGCCGCCCATCCCGGTAATGACCACACGGCGTGTCATAACATCCCCCCATTGATAGAAATGACCTGCCGGGTGACATAACCCGCCACATCCGACATTAAATAACTCGCCAGCCCCGCCACTTCTTCCGCCTGTCCCATGCGTTTCATCGGGATCATCGACATCGCCTCTTTCAACGCGGCCTCTTCCATTTCGATCATCCCGGTGTCGATAAGCCCGGGGGCGATGCAGTTCACGGTGATTTTGCGCTTCGCCAGTTCAATCGCCAGCGCTTTGGTGGCGCCGATGATCCCCGCCTTGGCGGCGCTATAGTTGACCTGACCGCGGTTGCCCATCACGCCGGAAACGGAAGAGAGCGTGATGATGCGCCCGCCCTGGCGTGCGCTAATCATCGGCATGATGCATGGGTGAATGACGTTGTAGAAGCTGTCGAGGTTGGTATGGATCACCGCGTCCCAGTCGTTTTCGCCGAGCGCCGGGAAGGCGCCGTCGCGGGCGATGCCGGCGTTGCTGATAATGCCGTACCACGCGCCGTGTTCGGCCATATCCTGCTCAAGGACTTCGCGGCACTGCGTGCGATTGGCGACGTCAAAGCTCAGCAGACGCCCCGCGCCGCCGGCGGCGGTAATCGCCTCCAGCGTCTGCTGCGCGCCTGACGTGTCGCGATGATAGTGGACGCCTACCATAAAACCGTCCGCCGCCAGCTGGCAGGCAATGGCGCGACCGATACCTTTGCTGGCGCCGGTAACCAAAACTGAACGACTCATTCTGACGCTCCTTGTTGAAATAGGGTGTTAAGTTCTGTTGGCGTTGGCTGGAAGGTATTAACCCTTCCGCTGGCCAGCAGGTCATCGTCCGCCATCACGGCGCCTTCGAAGCTAGCGAAACGCTCGTCCTGCATGAGCAGTTTAACGGTAATGGACAGTGCTTTGCCGCGCGGCAGGGAGCCGGCCGCGCAGACTAATTCTCGCGCGCCAAGCACCATACCTAATGAGATGGACGCTTGCCCTTTTTGCAGGCGGTGCCAGCCGGACCAGACGCCGACGGTTTGCGCCATTAATTCAAGGGCGAACCAACCGGGGAGATTGCCCTCGGCATCGAGAAATGGCGCCAGGACGCTATGGGGCGAGACCGTGACCCGGCAGGTCGCGGTTTCGTCGGTCACATTGACGACCTCTTCCAGCAGCAGCATCGGTGCATCGTGCGGTAGATAGTCGCCGGGCGATAAATAGTGGTTCATTGAATGCTCCCGAGCAGGATACTGGCGTTGTTACCGCCAAAAGCAAAAGAGTTCGACAGGATAATCGGTCGCGGCAGCGGCTGGGGATGTTCGATGATCCCGCATGGCGGTAGTGTTTCATCGCGCGGCGACTGGCTGAAATCCTGCGCTGGCAGCGGCAGGTTTCGCTGCAGAATCAGCATGCCGATGGCGGCTTCGGTGATCCCCGCGGCGCCCAGCGTGTGTCCGGTCAGGTGTTTCGTTGAACTACAGGGTACCCGAACGCCAAATAGCGCGTTGATGACGTGAGACTCTATTCTATCGTTAAGCAGCGTGGCGGTGCCGTGCAGGTTGATATAACCCACTTGTTCAGGGGCGATGCCCGCATCCCCCAGCGCCTGCTGGATGGCGCGGATCGCCCCCTCTCCTTCAGGATGCGGGGCGGAAATATGCCAGGCGTCGCTGGACTCGCCGATACCCAGTAGCGCGACTGGCTGCGGTTCGCGGGTCAACAGCATCAGCGCCGCCCCTTCGCCGATAGTGATACCGTTACGGTCGCGGGCAAACGGCTGGCACTGCGTCGTGGAGAGCGATTCCAGACTGTGAAAGCCGTTGATCGGCATTCGGCTGAGGGTGTCCGCGCCGCCGACGATCGCCACATCCGCCAGACCGGCTTCAATTAGTCGGCGTCCGCTGATAATCGCTCTGGCGCTGGAGGAGCAGGCGGTTGACAGCGTAAATGCCGGGCCATCCAGCGCCAGCCAGTGGCTGAGAAAACGCGATGGGTCGCCCAGCTCCTGTTGCGGATATTGCCAGGCCGCGCTTTCCTTGCCGCCAAGCGTCAGGGTGACATGCGCGTCACCCTCATCCAGCCCCGAGGTGCTGGTGCCGAGCACCACGGCCACGCGCTCTCGTCCGTATTGGGCGATGGCGCGATCCACCTGCGGCTGAATTTGCGCCAGCACCGCCAGCAGCAGCTGATTATTGCGCGAACGATGGGCGCTAAAGGTATCGGGAATGGCGGGCAATTCGCCGTCCACGCCCGCGAAAACCGCCTGCGGATGCCCCTGTAGCCACCCCTCGCGCGGACGCATGCCGGGCGCGATACCGCGAGCCAGATTGGCGGCGATTTCATCGTTATCGCGGCCCAGCGCGTTAATCATGCCGACGGCGGAAATGTAGATCATCTCAGTCACCCAGGTATTGAATGGTGATGTGGTATTTAAAGACGTGCTGTTCGATGCTGATCGGCACGCGCTGGCCTTTGCGGTTGATATAGGTGATTTCGGTGACCAGCTTCCCGCGCGCGTTACGTAGTTCGCGTTTGTCGCCGCGCTCGGTCAACGTCCACCCTTTTGGCAACTGCGGCAGCCATGCGCTAACCGGCCAGTGGCTGAGCATCACATCGGCCAGCACCTGGCTGGCTGGCGGCAGTTGCGGAACCACCATCGACTGTTCAGCGCGCAGCCCTCTTTCATCATAGGTCACCAGGAACAGGCGGATACCGACGGACGACAGACCCGCCAGCGTGAGCTTTTTATCATCGGCATTGAGCATGACCAGCAGCGACTGGGTTTGGCCGTTGAAGCTGCCGGTGAGCAACTGCTGCGAGCTGATGTCCGGCGAGATACCAGGCGGCGGCAACGTGACGCGCGTACCCGGTTCCAGCCACGCCTGCGGGCGGCCTTGCGGCTCCGGCTGCGAACGGCTGCAGCCGGCCAGCAATAAGGCGGCGAGTAGCGCGAAGGCGCGCCAGAATGATGGTCTTCTCATCGTCTTTTTTTCTCTTTTTTGGTCGGCATCGCTAACGGCGAAAGCAGGAAGGCGGCGAAAATGCCGCTTACCAAAACAATACCAAAACTGCTAATGGCCTGCGTGGTGCTAAACACCAACATGCCGAGCGTCAATAAGGTGGTCATCATCGCCAGGGTGACCGCCAGCAGCGATGTCAGCGGCGTACCGCGCGGGTTGCTGAAAAACAGCGTGTAGTTAATGCCGATGCCCAGTACCAGCACCAGCGCCAGCAAGGAGAACAGGTTAACCGCGTGGCCGCTAAATGCCAGCACCGCCAGCCCGCATCCCAGCGACAATACCGACGGCACCAGGCTAACCAGCCCTTTGCGCCAGCCAAGGCGGAGCATAGCGCCGCAGGCAATCACCGCCAGCGCAACGCCCAGCAGGCCGGTTAGAATGTGGCGGTAGAGCGCGAACAACTGGTCGAAATCGCTTTTGCGATCGACCCACGCAACGCCAGCCTGTTGTGTACTAAGCGTTTTTAGCGCCGCGCTGTCTTTCACGCCGCTCACCGGGACCAGTACGCCGCTTTCGCCATCCGGCAGCGTCAGCCACAGCAGTCGCCAGCCTTCGCTGGCCGGGCTGGCAAGCCAGACGTCGACGGTCACTGGCATCGGGTTGAGATCGGGATTGATCGTTGCCAGTCCGGCGTGGTTCAGTACGTTACTGACGGTGGGCGCGGCGCGTTGCAGCAGGGCAAGATCCTGCTGTTGGCGAGCGAGTGAATTCAGGGGGATAGCGCGATATCCGCCGAGCAGGCCGTCGCTTTGCGCCTGCGTCAGCGCGGGCATAAATGCCTCCAGGCGCTGCAGCGTCTGCTGGGCCGTTTTGCCGTAAATCACAAACCACTTTTGATCGACGCTTTGCCCGGTGAGCGCGGTGATGGCTTTTTCCTGGGCCAGGATATCCTGCGGCAACGCCTGGAGCTGCGAAATATCATCATCCACCCGCAGCGTCGCGAGACCCGCCAATGAGAACAGGGCCAGCGCGACGGGGAGGCCGATGGACAGCTTTTTATGGCGTCGCCAGGCGGCAAGCCAGCGTAACAACAATGCCATCGCCGGAACCGGGCGCACGGGAAGTCCACGGCACAACCATGGATGCCAGAAAATTACCGTTAGACACGAGGCGCTCAGGCCGACCGCCGCGAAGAGCGCCATCTGGCGAATCGCCGGAAAGGGGGCCAGCATCATAATCAGATAAGCCGCCACGGTAGTAAGTAGCGCCAGCAGCAACGCATGACGCACTTTGGCGAGGCTTTGCCACGGGGTTGATTCCGCGCCATGCACCATCCGTTCGGTCAGATAATAGAGCGTATAGTCGGCGGAGATGCCGATGATGCTCATGCTCATCACCAGGGTCATCAGATGCAGCTCGCCAAATAGCAGCAGCGTGACGACGGTGCCGGCCAGCGCGCCGATGGCGATGGAAATCAGGCACAGCAGCAGCGGGCGCAGCGAACGAAACGTCGCGACGATAAGCAGGATCACGCCGAACAGCGTCGCCGCGCCGAGTGTAGAAATATCGTGCTTCGCCTGCTGACTGGCGTAATCGCTATAGAACACGGTGCCGCGCGACAGCAGCTGCGCCTGCGGATGCTGCGTTTTCCACTGCTTCTCCAGCTCGCCGAGCGTAGTGACCAGCCGGTGCGTCTTCTGCATATCGAATGAGGAACCCGCCAGTTCGCCATGCAACAGATACCAGAGGTTGCCCTGGGCATCTTTGGTCACCAGCCAGCCATCCTGCAGTTGCATCCGCTGGCCGCCTTTCGCCATCGCCAGCTGCGAGCCGCGCATCAACATCAGCGGATCGTTTTGCAGTTCTTTGCCGCTGACGCCGGAAAATGCCGAATAGAGCTGTGAGAGGATCCATTGCGCCTGCGCTTCGCCGCCGTTTTGCAGGCGCGCGCGGGTAGCGGGGTCAATTAAACCGTTACGATGCTGCCAGAAAAAGGTCCCCCAGGCCTGCTGATTATCGGCATTCATTGGGCCTTTGACGTCTGCCAGCGCTTTCGAGGTTTGCAGCAGACGCAGCCAGTCGCCGGCCACCTGCGGATCGGCCTGTTTACCGGGGCTGACCAGCCAGACCAGCTGGCGGTCAAGGCGCTGCATAAAACCGTCGTTCAGGCTGGGCGGGATTGCGCCAAGCGTCTGCTTCGGCAGCATCGCCAGTACGCTGCTGTTGAGCCGGGCCTGCGGCAGCAGTGCCAGCAGCGCGCCCGCCAGGAGCAGGCAGGCGACGGCCCATAACAACGCGGGGCGTTTACTGGGCGGCAAAGCGTTGGCGTTCGTCATCGGTCAGTTGCGCAGGCGTCAATTGGTGTTGGGAAAGGGTGATCTCGGTGCGATCGCCTTGCTTGTCGTTGAGCTGAATATGTTCCAGATAGTCTTTCCCGGCCAAATCGATGCGGGCAAAAATCTTATCCAGCGGCGTAGTTATGGGCGTCAGGCGCAGCGTCCACTGGCCTTCGCCTTTATCGGCAAATTCCACGCGGAAGTTATCTTCCAGGACTTTTCGATCCGCCTGGAACAGCGCGCGCAGCAAATGGTTGAACTGGAACATTTGCGGATTGTTTTCGGCAGTAATGGTTTGCGGCGGCTGGCCGTTGATCGCCTGCACCATCCGTTTGTCATCCAGCAACAGCTGCATCGGGAACGGCGAGGTTTGATCCCACAGCAACCCCTTATCGCGGGCGATCAACATCTGCCCCTGGGATCGCAGCGGCTGCGGCAGATCCTTAATCGTGCGAACTTGATCGAAGTGGGCGCGCACCACCGGCTGTTCGCTAAATTGTTTTTGCAGGTCATCAAGCGTGAGGGCGCTGACCAGCGGGCTGATAAACAGCCCTAACAGCAGCAGTAATCTCATGGCGTAACCCCCATGCGTTCAAACAGGATATCCGGGCTGACGAAACACATCTCGCGGCTGTTTTCATCCACCGCAACCTGGATGGTGTAGCCGGTGGTGGTGCGCTTGCCGCTATCGACATCAAAAATTTCGTAGCCAATGCGTAGGCGGTTCTCAAACTCTTCTATCCGCGCGCGCACGCGAATGCGCTGCTCGAAGGTGATAACGTCGCGGTATTTTACGCGGGTATCGACCACCGGCCACAAATAGCCTGAGGCTTTCATCTGCCGGTAGCCGTAGTTGAACTGGTTAAGCAGCGCCTCACGGGCAATTTCGAAGTAGCGGAAATAGTTGCCATGCCACACGACGCCCATCATATCGATGTCATGAAACGGAATAGTCAGCTCTACTTCAGCAGTAAAACGGGGATCGTTAAGCACCCTTTACTCCTTGTCTTTGGGATCCGGCAAACGCCAGAAATCGAAAAAGTTAAACCAGTCGAGCGGCGACTGCAGCGCGTAGTGTTCCAGCCGTTCGGCGTAGCGGTCGATGATGTGTTGCAATGCCTGTTGGCGATCGGCGCGCGGTAATAGCAGCGGGTCGGCGAACGGCTCGCAGTAAATGCGCAGTTTGCCCTGCTGGCGGAGAGCGAAAAGCAAATTAACCGGGCAGCGCAAAATGGCGGCGAGGATAAATGGCCCCTGCGGGAAGGGGGCGGCTTGCCCCATAAAACGGCTCCAGCAGACACGCCATTCGCCGCCACGCTGCGGGTTAACCGCAATACGGTCGCCGACAATCGCGATCCACTCGCCGCGATCCAGCTTTTCTTGCAACAGGATGGCGGTATCCGGGCCGATATCGTTCACCGGCATCAGGTTGAGCCCGGCCTGAGGGGCCATTTCCGTCATAATCTGTTTAAAACGTTGCGCATTTTCGCTGAATACCAGAGCGTTGATGGTTTTGCCGCCCTGTAGTTGCGCCAGCGCGCGGCAGGCTTCGACATCGCCGAGATGCGAAACCAACAGCAGCTTCCCCCGCGGATCGCTGATATTTAGCGTCTCCTCGGCGCCTGCGGTAAAAACCACGTCGCGGCCGAACTGCAATTCGCCGCGCCAGCTGGCGATTTTATCCAGCATCGCCTCGCCGAAGCGCTGGAAGTGCCGATAGCTGGTTAGCGTTGGCGGTATCGGCATCTGGCGCGCGGCGAGCTGTTCGCGCACGCGGGTTATCCATTGTTGCGAAGCACGGCGGGCCGTCGCGGCCATCAGCCAGTACACGCCGACCACCGGATAAAGCAGCAGCGAGAACGCCTTGCGCCCCAGCAGCCGCCACACCAGTAGCATCAGGCGCATTCCCCATAATCCTTTTACCTCCTGCTGACGCGCCCAGTGCGGCGAGGCGCGGCGAAACAACAGCGAGGGGATCCGCGGCAGCATGCCGAGGAACAGACGCGTGTGCATCAGCGAGATGCGGCAGTTATCTTTGATGGCATCAAAATGCGACAAACCGTCCGGCGGGTAGGTCACGCGGGTTGGCGCAAAATAGCTGGTATTTCCCTGCCAGTAGAGGCGCACCATCACTTCGGTATCAAAATCCATTCGCTGGCCGAGTGACACGCGCTGCGCCAGCTGTAGCGTTGGCGTCACCGGGTAGACGCGAAAACCGCACATGCTGTCTTTCAACTGCAGCGACAGCGTTTCAATCCATACCCAGACGTGGGTTATCCAGCGCCCGTAGAGGCGGGAACGCGGGATGGAGTCGTCGTAAATCGGTTGGCCGGAAATCAGCGCTTCGGGATGGGCCTGCGCCAGCGCCAACAGTTGCGGAATATCTTCGATGGCGTGCTGACCATCGGCATCGACCTGCACCGCGTGGCTGAACCCGGCTTGAGCTGCGGCCTGTAGCCCACGGATCACCGCTGCGCCTTTGCCGGCGTTCTGTGGTAAGCGGATTAAGGTCAGATTAGCGGTTTCCGCCGCCAGCCGCTCCAACTGCTGCCGCGTACTGCTATCGCTGCCGTCGTCCACCACGATGCAAGGCAGGCCAAAGGGCTGCAGGCGCGCCAGCACCCGTGGCATCATGGCGCCGTGGTTATAGCAGGGGATCAGCACGCAGGGAGAGAAAGCTAGCGGCATAAGCGAATTTTCCCGCTGCTGGCGGTGTGCCGGGTTTCACCGTCATGGAGCTGATAGTTAAAGGTCAGGGTCTGGCGCGCCTCTTGCCATGTCAGGGTGAGCGTGACGATCGCGCCCGGCAGCAGCGGCGACTGAAATTTCACGTTCTGAATGTCATGAAAGCGCCAGCCGGGCGCGAGCAGGCGGGTGGCGTAATGCATCGCCCAATCGATCTGTGCGACGCCGGGTAGCAGCGGCTGCACGGCAAAATGGCCGCGAAACCAGAATAGCGCCGGGTCGAGAGAGAGCACGATTTCAACCCGATCGGCTTGCGGCTGACGGCGCTCAATTTCATGGGGCTTCATGAAATAACTCCTGTAATTGCGCGTAGACACGCTTATTCATGCTATTAACGGGGATCTCGTCAACCACCCGCCAGTAGCGAGGGATGGCCACAGGTTCCAGAGAGGCGCGCAGCGCTTTCCGCCATTGTAATTCCTGGCTTTTCCCCCAGCGGCGACGGGCGTCATGATCGAGCACTAACAACGCGCCAACGCTCTGGCGGCTGCCGCGGGTAATCGGCAGGACGGCGGCCTCAAGAATGCCATCCAGTTGCAGTAACCGGTATTCCACTTCGCTTAGCGAAATGCGCTTCTCTTCAATTTTCACTACCCGGTCGCGACGACCTGCCAGCTGGAATTGACCGCTTTCATTGAAATGCAAAATATCATCGATAACCAGGCCGTTATCGTCGGCGATAAGCGGCGAAAATAGACGAATTGTGTTGCCCTGCGGCTGAAAGCGGATGCCGGGGAACGGCTGCCACGGTGCATTATCTTGCAGGCGCTGGCGGCAGGCGATAACCCCGCTTTCCGTGCTGCCGTAGATTTCATCCGGCCAGGTATTGAACCAGTTAGCGGTGTGCACGGCATCCTGCCAGGGCAGCTTGCCGCCGGCGGACAAAATCATCGCGACCGGTGGCGGGGTAAGCCGATAGTCGAGACGTTTGAGAAAAGCCGGGCTACTGATAAACAAATAATGATGATCATGGCTTAATGCCGCCAGCTGCTCGGCGTACTCAATCATCGCCGCGTGCAGCGGCAACCCCAGCGCCATTGGCAGGAACAGACGGAACGTCAGGCCGTACAAGTGCTGTGGCGCCACTGATGCCACTACTCGACTGCCTGCCAGGCGCCCGGCATAGTGCGCGGCTATCAGCGCCGCCTCGCGGTCGAGACTCTTAACGGGCTTACTAATTCGCTTTGGTTCACCGGTAGAACCGGAGGTAAAAAGCTCAATGCAGGCGTTATCGCCGATCGCCGGGAACGCGTATTCGTGGGATGCGGTCGCCATGGCGGACTGGATAACCCGCAGCGGCCCGCGCCATGGCAGCGGCTTATCGCTCAGGATGCCGTCGAAAAGCGCTCGCTGTTCGTGTAATAGCGCCGCTCGGCTATGGCCAGGGAGCACTGGCGTTTTCCCCGCATGCAGCGTGGCCAACAGCGCGACCAAAAACAGATAGCTGTTGTTAAAACAGAGCGCCCAACGCTCGCCTGGCTGTTGTTGCAGGTTGTTAAGCAGGTGAGCGACATCATAGCGCAGATGCGCCAGCGTCCAGCTGTGCGCTTCCTGCCACGCAATCAGCGTTTGCGGCGGACGCGGGGCGCTGAGCCACTGGGCCAGCGTGAGGGGCTGCATCATGGTTTATCTCGTTTACTCACCCGCTGGCGCACCAGCCACTCTCCGGCCATCAACATGCCCATCAGCAGATAGGAAATCATGCCGTTCCACGCCGTCCATAGCGACATATCGCCGTATAACGCGGTAACCAGCGCTATACCGCCGTTGCCGATGAAAAAGGCGCACCAGATTTGGGTGACCCGGCGGGTGTAGCGCACGGCTCGCTCAGGAAGAACCGGGTCCCGCAACCGCGCCAGGCGCTCGACTACAGGCATACTTGACCACAGCGAACCGCCAAACACCGCCAGCATTACGCCGCTTACCACCACCGGGTAAAATAGCAGTAGCTGATGGGTCTTTAGCAGGTAGCTGGCAATGCACAGCGTCATGCCGGCTACCGCAACGATCTGAGTGACCACGCTCAACGGCCCTGACTGCCGCCGGGTCTGGCGAAAGCGTAAAAACAGCAGTAGCGCCATTAGCGGCAACAGCCATGGCAGGCTGTTATGCGCGAGGCCAAACCAGATCAAAAATGGCCAAGTCAGCAGTAATAACCCCGTCATAATTGAAACGACCGGCAGCGAGCGGATGCCCGACACGGTGAATTACGCTTCTTTCAGCAGGCGATCCGCCGCATCGACCACGTCCTGCACGGTGCGTACGGTTTTAAAGTCTTCTGGCTTGATTTTCTTGCCGATTTTCTTTTGTAGATGGACGATCATGTCGATGGCGTCGATGCTGTCCAGTTCGAGGTCTTCGTACAGGCGGGCCTCAGGTTTAATATCCTGCGGATCGATTTCAAACACCTTCACCAGCAGCGCGGAGACTTCTTCGTAAATAGCTTTTTGTTCGGTCATAACGGTTCTCCTCAGGCACGCTGCGCTTGAATAAAGGATGCCAGCGTGGCGACGGAAAAGAAGTGCTGGCGCATCTCTTCGCTTTCTGCCGACAGCACCACGCCGTACTGTTTTTTCACCGCCAGACCCAACTCCAGCGCATCGATGGAGTCCAGACCCAGACCATCGCCAAACAGCGCGGCATCGGTGTCGATATCATCAGCGGACAACTCGTCCAGGTTCAATGTACTGATAATCAGATTTTTAATTTCAAGATAGAGCGCTTCCATCATTAATTCCTGTTTCAGGCGCAACGCCTGATTCTAATTTAAGCAAAATATGCCGGTTTAACTGCCGTGCGGCCAGCGCCGGTTCTTGTGTGTTGGCATCGTAAAATTGGTCTATTCGTAGCCGTTCTCCGACTTCAACGGTAAATAACGGCTTCGTTCGCGGCGGGTCGTACCATTTGCTCTGTTTGCCCAGCATATGCTCGGTACAGCGGATAACGACGACGCGTAAATCGCTGCCGCAGCGCACGGCGATATTGGCCGCGCCGCGCTGCAGCTGCATTTTTTCTCCCGGCACCGTTCGGGTTCCTTCCGGGAAAATCAAAATAGTATCGCCCTGCTGTAAACGCTGCCGACTGGCCGGAAGCAGGGTATCGGCGCGATCGTTAGTCAAATAATCCGCCGCGCGGATCACGCCGCTGACAAATGGGTTTTTCAGCAACGCGCTTTTCACCAGGCAGTCGGTTTCCGGCATCACCGAGGCCAGCATCACGTAGTCGATGAGGCTGGGATGATTAGCGACCACCAGGCAACCGCGCTCCTGACGTAAAATCTCGCGCCCTTTAATCTGGTAGTCCAGTACGCCGACGGCTTTCACGACGTTAAGAAAAACGCGAAAGCTGGCGGAAATGCTGCGCCGTGCGAGACGACGACGGCGGGTGCTATCGCGCACTACGATCAGCAGCAGATTGAACCAGATCAGCGAGAGCAGCAGCCCACCGACGCCAAACAGCGCGAAACAAAAACCGGTCATCGCCGCGCGCCACAGGCGATTTAACCGTTGGAAAAGCGGCGTCATGCTCGGCTCCAGCGCCACTGCACGCGCTCGCCGGGCAGGGTGAACGTATGGGAATTCTGCAGATAGTGCCGTAAAAACAGCAGGCTTTGCGGTAGGGGGCTTTCAGGAACGGCATCATAGCGCTCAGCCTGGCACTGCCATTCGCCGCCGGACTCAATAACCCAGGCCGTCGCATAGGGCCAGGTCGGCATAGCCGTCGGCAGCTGCGAATGGTAAAACTCCGGCAGAAAACCATCAAAATCAACCATCAACACGCGTTGATGACCTGCCTGCAGAAGCCCTATGACTTCATATAATCCCTGCTGGAAAGTGTCGCGCCCGGCAGAAAGCGATGATGATACAATGGGTTTTTTCGCCGCAATCGTCAGATTACCAACGGCGGAATTATGTACCGATAAGGCGAAATCGGTAGGCGAAACTGCTTGCTCCATCGCCAGGGCGTGGAGGATCCGATAGTTGCGCTCTAGTTCGCCGTGACGGCTGGTATAGAGAACGGCGTCGATCTCATGGCGGCGCAGCATCGCCAGCCCGCATTCAACCGCCAGCTTGCTGCCGGAGCTAAGTCGGCGAGCGGTCATCATTGGCAGTTCGTTGAGTTTGGCCGCCGGGGCCGCCGGATCGATGGTGTGCGAATACCGTGACCATTGCTGCCACTGTTCGGCTTCGCAAAGCCCAGGCGCTCTCGCCTGCCAGTCGATTATGTTCAGGGTAAAATTCATCTACGCGCGTCCGCGGTAAGCCTGTAGTTCTATGATCGCGACGTTTATAGAACCCGAAACCCGGCGATAACCATCACGAAGCCGTTAATTGGGGGCTTTGCAACCGAAAATCAGCCTCGCCAGCTAAGGGTGACGCCAAGCATATCCGCAGCGCAAAACTTTGCGATGAGATAATGCTGTATTTTCGGTATTTTCACCGCTTAGTGCAATTTATTGCGTTAATCTCCCCATAAAGGATGATAATTCCGCTGAATAGATGGCGCCAATAGCGGGAACTGCAATTACCGACCGGACATGGTAAATAGTAGATATCTGTTGCCAATATCTGGTGGAACCTGATGCCCGAACCCGTCGCCGAACCGGCACTCAATGGACTGCGCCTTAATCTGCGGATTGTCTCCGTCGTTATTTTCAACTTTGCCAGCTATCTCACTATCGGCCTGCCGTTGGCGGTTCTGCCGGGCTACGTTCACGATGTGATGGGTTTTAGCGCCTTCTGGGCCGGGCTGGCGATTAGTCTGCAGTATTTCGCCACGCTGCTGAGCCGACCGCACGCCGGGCGCTACGCCGATCTGTTCGGGCCGAAAAAGATTGTCGTTTTCGGCCTGTGCGGCTGTTTCCTGAGTGGTTTGAGCTACCTGCTTGCAGCCTGGAGCAGCAGTTGGCCACTGCTGAGTCTGCTGCTGTTATGCCTTGGACGAGCGATCCTCGGCATTGGCCAGAGCTTTGCCGGCACGGGGTCGACGCTATGGGGCGTAGGCGTTGTCGGCTCGCTGCATATCGGGCGGGTGATTTCGTGGAACGGCATTGTGACCTACGGCGCGATGGCGATGGGCGCGCCGCTGGG
This sequence comes from Klebsiella sp. JN_Kp122, assembly GCF_040062085.1. Lineage (NCBI taxonomy): Bacteria > Pseudomonadati > Pseudomonadota > Gammaproteobacteria > Enterobacterales > Enterobacteriaceae > Klebsiella > Klebsiella sp. JN_Kp122. The sequence goes on along the minus strand of NZ_JBEAHW010000019.1, from coordinate 85,032 downwards.
CGTGCTGTGCTATTCATACATTGGCCTCAGCGGCCTGGCGATGGTCATTATGGCGGTTGCTCTGGTGGCTATCATTTGCGCGCTACCGCGAACGGCGGTGAAGGCAACGAAAGGGAAAGCGATGTCATTTCGCGCGGTGCTGGGCCGGGTTTGGCCTTACGGCATGGCGCTGGCGTTGGCTTCTGCCGGCTTTGGGGTTATCGCGACCTTTATTACCCTGTTTTATGACGCGAAAGGCTGGGACGGCGCGGCCTTTGCGTTAACGCTGTTCAGCTGCGCGTTTGTCGGCACGCGGCTGCTTTTTCCCAACGGTATTAACCGCCTCGGCGGCCTGAACGTGGCGATGCTCTGTTTTAGCGTGGAGGTTATTGGCCTGCTGCTGGTGGGCTTTGCACAGACGCCGCTGATGGCGAAAGTCGGGACTTTCCTCACCGGCGCGGGTTTCTCGCTGGTCTTCCCGGCGCTGGGCGTGGTGGCGGTAAAAGCCGTGCCGCAGCACAATCAGGGCTCGGCGCTGGCGACCTATACCGTATTTATGGATTTGTCGTTGGGGATAACCGGGCCGCTGGCCGGGCTTTTGATGGCGTGGACCGGGATACCGACGATTTATCTGGCGGCTGCAGGGTTGGTGATGGCCGCGCTACTGCTGGGCTGGCGGTTAAAAAAACGGCCCCCGGTGGTTGAACCGGAGGCCGCTGCATCAGGGCAATAAAATTAGTTAATGACCAGCGTGTTGACGATGCTTTCCGCTTCGGTCTGCGCCTGCTGCTGGTTGTCCGCTGGCAGAGTGACCTGCAGGGTCAGCAATTTGTCATCGATCTTACCGAGCAGCACGGAAGACCATGCGGTCTGACCTTTGGCGGAGATGATGCTGTCCAGTTGCTGTAAGGTGTGGCCTTTAATCTCAATCGATTTGTTAGACACAACCTGCAGCTGCGGGTCGCGGCTGCGCTGCTGATCTTCCAGACGTTTGGACAGCACCGCCAGATCTTCATTAGTGTTGTCGCCGACAATCACAATCACCGCTTTCTGGCCGGTGGCGTCAGAATAGACATGCATATTGTTGGCCTGGGTACCGAGCTTACCGCTCTGGTCGGCCATGCCCGCGGGCAGAGTGAAGCTCAGTTTACCATCCAGCAGGCTAATCGCCTGGCCGCTGGTATTGCTCTCTGCTGCCGCCCCGACGGTCGGCGCTTTTGAATCGCTGTTATCACAGGCCGCAAGCCCCATAACCAGCAGGCCAATACCGACATATTTAACCAAATTGCGCATTGACATCTTCCTTTCGATAAACGGCCATTAACGGCTCATCCGGTTATCTTATCACAACCGTTAGCGAGTACCTTTAACCTGGCTGCAATGCCGACAAATCAGATTTATCCGCCAGTTTTTTCAACAGCATATTTAACAGCACGCCGTACATCGGCAAGAAGAAGACAATGCTGATAAGCACTTTGAAGCAGTAGTCGACCATGGCGATTTCTCCCCAGTGGGCGGCCATAAACGGATCCGGGCTGCGCCAGAAGGCGATGAAGAAGAAGGCCAGGGTATCGCTGACGTTACCGAACAGGGTCGACGCCGTCGGCGCCAGCCACCAGCGACGATTCTGACGCAGGCGGTTGAAAACGTGGACGTCGAGAATTTGCCCCAGCGCATAAGCCATAAAGCTGGCGGCGGCGATACGGGCGACGAACAGATTAAAGGTGCCCAGCGCGGCAAAGCCCTGCCATTCGCCCATATAAAACAGCGCCGAAATGCCATAGGAAATAATCAGCGCCGGGATCATCACCGCGAAGATGATGCGTCGCGCCAGCGGGGCGCCGAAAATGCGTACCGTCAGATCGGTGGCGAGGAAAATAAAGGGAAAACTGAACGCCCCCCAGGTGGTATGGAAACCAAAAATGGAGATCGGCAGCTGGACCAGATAGTTGCTGGAGGTGATCACCAGCAGATGAAATAGCGAAAGCCAGACGAGCGCTTTCTTACGCTGTACGGTAGTAAAGGGATTCATATTGTGACCTTTTTATGTCCGTCATGCTTCATACCAATGAAGGAATCGGGAGCGGAACGTTGGGGTGAGGGAACCCAATTAAAAACGGCTGCATGATACTGCGTTGCGAGCGTAATGCAATGGTTGTTTTTCGCGCAAACGTTAACCTGGCTTGCGTACTGGCGAAGTGGGGGTAAACTAGGGCCGTTTTGTTGAAGTGAGATAAAAATGAGCGAACTTTTTTCCAGTCCTGACCATACGCTGGACGCCCTTGGGCTCCGCTGCCCGGAGCCGGTGATGATGGTGCGTAAAACCGTGCGTACCATGCCGGTGGGCGAGACCCTGCTGATTATTGCCGACGATCCGGCCACCACCCGCGATATTCCCGGTTTTTGCCTCTTTATGGAGCATGAACTGGTGGCGCAGGAAACCGAAGCCCTGCCGTACCGCTACCTGATCCGCAAAAGCCACTGAATCCGCGTTATCCGGGCTATCTAACGGCCCGGAACCGCAGCCCTGCTAAGCGCAGCGCGAGCAGGGAATACCCCCGGATGGCGGCGCGTTGCGCCTTATCCGGGCTACCTAACGCTCAGAACCGTAGCCCTGCTAAGCGCAGCGCGGGCAGGGAATACCCCCGGATGGCGGCGCGTTGCGCCTTATCCGGGCTACCTAACGATCTGGAACCGTGCTGCGCGAGCAGGGAATATCTGTTCAACCTTACTTTTTACGCAATAACCGCAGGGCGTTAGCCGTTACCAGTACCGTCGCGCCGGTATCCGCCAGCACCGCCAGCCACAACCCGGTCAGGCCGAGAAGGGTCGTGACGAGGAAAATCCCCTTCAACCCTAAAGCGATGGCGATATTCTGGCGAATATTGGCATGGGTGGCGCGCGCCAGCGAAATCATCTGCGCCAGGCCGGTGAGGCGGTTATGGGTCAGCGCCGCGTCGGCGGTCTCCAGCGCTACATCGGTGCCGCTGCCCATCGCAATACCGATGGTCGCCGCTTTCATCGCCGGGGCATCGTTGATACCGTCGCCGACCATTGCCAGCGGCGCGTTGGCGTTAAGCGCCATCACCGCGTTCACTTTGTCCGCCGGCAGCAATCCGGCGCGGAACTGCAGACCCAGTTCATTGGCGATAGCCGCCGCAGCGCGCGGGTTATCCCCGGTGAGGATCACCCCTTGTACGCCCAATTGATGCAGCTCTTCCACCGCCTGACGCGCATCGTCGCGCAGGGTATCGCGCAGCGCCAGAATGCCGAGCAAGGTATCATCGCGCATCACCAGCACCACCGTCTGTCCGGCGCTCTCCAGTTGCTGGATCTGCGCCTCATGTTCAGCGGGGGCGGCCTTACTGGCCGCGCAGATTAAGATGCGGCTGCCGTTGACCTCGGCTTCTATCCCGGAACCGGCCAGCGCCCGCTGGTTGCGCGCAACGGGAAGAGTCAGCTTACGCTGCTGCGCTTCGCGGATGATAGCCTGCGCCAGCGGGTGGCTGGAGCCTTGTTCAACCGCTGCCGCCAGCGCCAGCAGGCCGTTTTCATCAACGTCGGCGGTGGTGATAACGTGGGTGACCTGCGGTTGGCCGATGGTCAGAGTACCGGTTTTATCGAACGCCACCTGGCGCACCTGGCCCAATTGTTCCAGCGCCGCGCCGCCTTTAATCAGCGCTCCGCGCCGTGCGGCGACAGCCAGACCGGAGGTAATCGCCGCCGGGGTAGAGATGACCAGCGCGCACGGGCAGCCGATCAGCAGCAGCGTTAAGCCTTTATAGATCCACGGCAGCCAGGCGCTGGCGAAGAATAGCGGCGGTACGATGGCAACCAGCAGGGCAACTACCATAATGGCCGGAGTGTAGATTCGGCTGAAGCGATCGATGAAGCGCTCAATCGGCGCCCGGCGCTCCTCGGCTTCTTCAATTAGTTTGAGGATCCGGTCAATGGCGCTGTCTCCCGGTTCGGAGATAACGCTCAATTGCACCAGCCGATCGACGCTGGTGGCGCCGGCGGCTACGCGCTCGCCGGCTTTACGCTCCACCGGTACCGATTCGCCGGTCAGCGCGCTTTCGTCAAAGCTGGCAAACGGCGATAGCAGCTCGCCATCGGCCGGCAGGCGCCCGCCGGCGGCGACTTCAATCACGTCGCCAGGACGCAGGTCGCGCTGGGAGACGGTCTCACGCTCGCCGTTGCGCAGGCGAACAGCGGTATCAGGTTTGAGCGCCATCAGGGCGCTCACGCCCTGACGCGCGCGGCTGGCGGCCCAGCCTTCAAGTCGTTCGCCGATCAGGAACAGCAGCAGCACCATCGCCGCTTCGGCGGTGGCGCCGATAAACAGCGCGCCAATGGCGGCGACGCTCATCAGCGTTTCGATGGCAAACCAGCTGCCGCTTTTAATTAACCGCAGCGCCTGACGGGCAACCGGCCACAGGCCGACGAGGGTAGTGGCGACAAACGCCAGTTTGCCGAATGGGTGGTTAAACTGCTCCAGCCCCCAGCTGAGCGCCATCATCACTACCAGACTCAATAACGCCAGGTTTTCCTGCAGCCATGAACCTTGCGGTTTCTCTTCCTGCGGCGCGTCAGCATCGCGCAGGGTATAACCCGCGGCGCGTACCGCGTTTTCAACCTGCGAACGGATATCGCTGTCGGCATTGACCAGCAGTTTCTCGGTGGCGAATAGCACCTGTACCTGGCTGACCCCGTCGATTTGGCGCACGGCGGTCTCCACCTTACGGGCGCAGGCCGCGCAGTCCATCCCTTCCACCTGCCAGCTATAGCGGGCGCCATTGAGCGGCTGCTCAGCGGAGGCGGTTTCTCCGGCGCAGTTATGATCGGTACAGCAGCTTTCCGCGGGCGCTGTCGCCGGGGTAAATTTGAATGACGAGAACTGGGGGACTTTTTTGTCCTGAGATTCTGGTGTCGACATGGCACCCTCCGGGTAATGATAATTTTCTCATTACCCGCAGGATACACTCTGGAGTCGACTCCAGAGTCAAGCAGTAAATTACAGATACAGTGCGCGAACGATCAGGAAGTGCCCGGCAAAGTAGAAGGCCGCGGAAATGGCGTTATCGGCGCGGAAGCGACGGCGATAGTGGCTAATCAGCCAGACGGCGTTACCCAACAGCAGCGAAGCGGCGCCAAGGAAGCCGGAGAGCGCGGTATCGGTCGGCCGCACGAACCACAGTTCGCCCGCCAGCCACACCATCACCAGAGTCATACCGATAAAGGTCAGCACCGGCATGCGCATCTCTTCCAGCCGGGTCCAGATAATCGCCAGCAGCAGCGCGCCGAGCACCAGCAGTACCAGCGGCAGCGGCCAGAAGAACGAAAGCGTCATCTGGCTGGCGAACCAGATCGTATACAGCAGATGAGAGAGGAAGAATGCGCCAACCGCGTACATCACCCGCTGGCGCGGCAGCAGGGTTAACGCATCGCCGAGCAGCGAAGCGCACAGGCCCGCCAGCACCAGGTAGCTAATGGCGTTGAACATCGGCGCCTGCCAGGCTAACAGCAGCAACAGAAGCAGGGTGACCGGTTTAAAGACCCAGCGCTGCCAGGCCGGCCCACGATAGGACGCATCGACGTAAAGCCATGCGGAGAAACAGACAGCAATAAACGACCAAAGCATAGTAAGTCCCTGTATCTGTTATCATTAAATAAGCGATTACGCTTACGGTACCGGATCTCAGTGTAGTGGTTTGGGCCAGAAGATGACAACGTTATTCAATGCGCGTTATCCTTATTCCTGATAATTCTTATGGGTACGCAAATGAGTAAAGTTCCGCTATTTTTTGTGCTGGTGGTCGCGGTGATTGTGGTGGCGGCCTCGTTTCGCTACGTGCAGCAGCGCCGGGAGAAAATGGATAACGATGCCGCGCCGCTGCTGCAGAAGCGGGTGGTGGTCAGCAATAAGCGGGAAAAGGTGATTAACGATCGCCGCTCGCGCCAGCAGACGGTGACGCCAGCCGGCAGCGAGATGCGTTATGAAGCGAGCTTCCGCCCGGAAAATGGCGGTCTGGAAGTGGTGTTCCGCCTTGATGCGCCGCAATACCACGCGCTGAGCGTCGGCGACCGGGGAATGCTGAGCTATAAGGGCTCAAAATTCGTCGACTTTGTTGCCGATAACTGAGCCCTGGATTAATCGTTACTTCTTCTTCAGCGTGGCCTTCAGCTTTTTCTGCCAGGCCACCAGTTCAAATACGCCGAAGATGAAAATACGAATCTGCTCAAAACGGCTCAGCGGCGGCGCATCTTTCGTTTGCGTCGCTTTCAACAGCGTCAGCTGCAGGCCATGCATCAGAATCATAAAAATCAGCGCCACGTTAACGAAGATATTCAGCGGTTTTGGGAAAGGTTGAAACAGGTTCAACAGCAAAAACGCCCAAACGCATAGCATCAGCAGGCGGCCTAAATTAATCAGCATGGTTTTCTCCTTGTGCCTCGCGTTGATACAGGCGGTAGGCGACCTGTCCGGCGACTTTTTCGCGATACAGCTGCCAGTTTGCCGGAACCGGCGGTAGTCCGTTTTCTACTTCGCTCTCGACATAAATCAGCGCTTCATCAGCGAGCCAGTGGTTTTTTTCCAGCAGGCTGAGCGTTTCTTCCAGTAGCCCTTTGCGGAAGGGAGGATCGACGAAAACAATGTGGTGCGGCGTACCCGGCTGGCTGAGAAACGCCAGCGTGTTGGTGTTGACCACCTTGCCGTTGTTGGCTTTCAGCGTCGCGAGATTTTTTTGTAGCTGCTGCGCGACGCTGCGCTCCATCTCCAGTAGCGTGGTGCTGGCGGCATAGCGTGACAGCGCTTCCAGCCCCAGCGCGCCGCTGCCGGCGAAGCAGTCAAGGCAGTGGGCGTCGACCATCGACGGCGCCAGCCAGTTAAATAGCGTTTCCCGAACCCGGTCGGTGGTCGGGCGCAGACCCGGGCTCTCCGGCACCGGTAATTTACGGCCCCGCCACTGTCCGCCGATAATGCGGATCTGGCCGCTGCCTGCGTGATTTGGTTTCTTCATCTCTTTGCTCAAGTCTCAACTTCCAGCCTGCTATTCTAACGATCGAAGACCATTGACGAAACCTTAATCCGGGGGCGGTGATGCGAGTTAAGTTAAGTGATAGACTATCCAACTAATTTCATCATTTTTTCAGCTTCTGAAGCGGTTGTGTCGAAGCTGCGCCATGAATAAACAGCGAGGAGTGTGGTCGCAAATGGCAAAAGAGAAAAAACGTGGCTTCTTTTCCTGGCTGGGCTTTGGGCAAAAAGAGCAGGCTCAGGAAAGCGAAACAGAACAAAAAGTAGAAGAAAAACAAGAGGTTGCGGAAAAGGCTCCGGCGGCGGAAACGCCTGCGGAAGCCGTACCCGCGGCGGAAACGGTAAAAGAAGACCCCGAGGCCTTTGCCGCCGAGGTCGTAGAAGTTACCGAACAGGTTGTTGAGAGTGAACTGCCGCATCCGGTGGTGGAAGAGACCGCGGCGTCGGAAATCGTAGTTGAAGAAGCGCCGGTTGTTCCTGCGGTAGAAGAAAAAGTCGCTGAACCGCTGGTTGAAGAGGTGATAGCCGAGCCGGTTATCGCCGAAGCGGTCGCTGAACAGACGCCGGAAGAGGTTATCGTCGCGGAGCCTGAGGTCATCGAAGATGAGATCCTCCCGGAAGAGCCCGAAGCCGAACTAAGCGATGAAGAGCTCGAAGCACAAGCTCTGGCGGCGCAAGACGTTGAAGAGACGCCAGAAGAAGAAGCGGAAACTCAGGAAGCGGCGCCGCAGGAGCAGGAAAAACCGACCAAAGAAGGTTTCTTCGCCCGCTTAAAACGCAGCCTGGTGAAAACCAAACAGAATCTGGGTTCCGGATTTATCAGCCTGTTCCGCGGTAAAAAAATCGACGACGATCTGTTTGAAGAGCTGGAAGAACAGCTGCTGATTGCCGACGTTGGGGTGGAAACCACGCGTAAGATTATTACCAATCTTACCGAGGGGGCCAGCCGTAAGCAGCTGCGTGATGCCGAGGCGTTATACGGTCTGCTGAAAGAAGAGATGAGCGAGATCCTGACGAAAGTTGAGGAACCGCTGAATGTTGAAGGGAAAACGCCATTTGTTATTCTGATGGTCGGCGTTAACGGCGTGGGTAAAACCACCACCATCGGTAAGCTGGCGCGTCAGTTTGAGCAGCAGGGTAAATCCGTGATGCTGGCGGCGGGGGATACCTTCCGCGCGGCGGCGGTGGAACAGTTACAGGTCTGGGGCCAGCGTAACGAGATCCCGGTGATTGCCCAGCATACCGGCGCTGATTCAGCCTCGGTTATTTTTGACGCCATTCAGGCGGCGAAAGCGCGCAATATTGATGTGCTGATTGCCGATACCGCGGGTCGTCTGCAGAATAAATCGCATCTGATGGAAGAACTGAAGAAGATTGTCCGCGTAATGAAGAAACTGGATGTCGACGCGCCGCATGAAGTCATGCTAACCATCGACGCCAGCACCGGGCAGAACGCGATTAGCCAGGCCAAACTGTTCCACGAAGCGGTGGGACTGACCGGCATTACGTTGACTAAGCTTGACGGAACCGCGAAGGGCGGGGTTATCTTCTCAGTGGCTGACCAGTTCAGTATTCCGATTCGCTATATTGGCGTCGGCGAACGTATTGAAGATCTGCGTCCGTTTAATGCGGGCGACTTTATTGAGGCACTTTTTGCCCGAGAGGATTAAGAATGATTCGCTTTGAACAAGTCAGCAAAGCCTATCTCGGTGGGAGACAAGCGCTGCAGGGGGTTACGTTCCACCTGCAGCAGGGCGAGATGGCGTTCCTGACCGGCCATTCCGGCGCGGGGAAAAGTACCCTGCTGAAGCTTATCTGTGGTATCGAACGGCCGAGCGCCGGGAAAATTCTGTTCAGCGGCCATGATATCAGCCGCCTGAAGAGCCGCGAGGTGCCGTTCCTGCGCCGCCAAATCGGCATGATTTTCCAGGACCACCACCTGCTGATGGATCGCACCGTGTTCGATAATGTGGCGATCCCGCTGATTATCGCCGGCGCCAGCGGCGATGATATTCGCCGCCGCGTATCCGCAGCGCTGGATAAAGTCGGGCTGCTGGACAAAGCGAAAAATTTCCCCATCCAACTCTCCGGCGGTGAGCAACAGCGTGTGGGCATTGCCCGCGCGGTGGTCAACAAGCCGGCGGTGCTGCTGGCGGATGAACCGACCGGTAACCTCGATGAGGCGCTCTCGGAAGGGATTTTACGTCTGTTTGAAGAGTTTAACCGCGTAGGTGTAACGGTACTGATGGCGACCCACGACCTGGGGCTTATTTCCAGCCGTCCGTACCGTGTCCTGACGCTAAGCGACGGTCATATGCATGGAGGCCATCGGGGTGAATAAGCGCGACGCAGTGAACCAGATTCGCCAGTTCGGCAGCAAGTTCGATCGTCTCCGTAACGCCACCGGCGGCGGCAACGGCGGGCGCAATGCGCCAAAACGGTCAAAAGCGGCGCCGAACCCGGCATCGCGGAAGAGTAACGTCTTTAACGAGCAGGTGCGCTACGCCTGGCACGGCGCGTTACAGGATTTAAAAAGCACGCCGCTGGCGACCTTCCTCACCATCATGGTGATCGCTATTTCGCTGACGCTGCCGAGCGTCTGCTATATGGTCTACAAAAACGTCAACAGCGCGGCGTCGCAGTATTATCCGTCGCCGCAGATCACCGTCTATCTGGAAAAAACGCTGGATGACGATGCGGCGGCGCGGGTGGTTGGCCAACTGCAGGCGGAGCAGGGCGTTGAGAAGGTAAATTATCTGTCGCGCGATGAGGCGCTGGGCGAGTTCCGCAACTGGTCCGGGTTTGGCGGCGCGCTGGATATGCTGGAAGAGAACCCGTTGCCGGCGGTAGCGATTGTGGTGCCGAAGCTCGATTTCCAGAATACCGATTCGCTTAACACCCTGCGCGATCGCGTCTCCCGTATTCAGGGGGTAGACGAAGTGCGCATGGACGATAGCTGGTTTGCGCGCCTGGCGTCGCTGACCGGGCTGGTCGGCCGAGTGTCGGCGATGATCGGCGTGCTGATGATTGCCGCGGTGTTCCTGGTGATTGGTAACAGCGTGCGCCTGAGCATCTTCGCCCGCCGCGACACCATTAACGTCCAGAAGCTGATCGGCGCTACCGACGGTTTCATCCTGCGCCCGTTCCTCTACGGCGGCGCGCTGCTGGGCTTCGCCGGGGCGTTTTTGTCGCTGATTCTGTCGGAGATTCTGGTGATGCGCCTCTCCTCGGCGGTGACCGAAGTGGCGAAAGTGTTTGGTACTAAATTTGAACTCAGCGGCTTAGGCTTCGATGAATGCCTGCTGATGCTAATCGTCTGCTCGATGATTGGCTGGGTCGCGGCATGGCTGGCGACGGTGCAACATTTACGTCACTTTACCCCCGACTAAAAATTTTCTGGTATAATCTTTCCCTGCACTGAATATCTCTCTGCAGGGAAAGAGTCCCTGTTCGCCTCTTCCCTAATCTTTCATCTCCATGTCACATTTTGTGCGTAATTTACTCACAACGTTGCATGGAACTTGTGGATAAAATCACTGTCTGATACTACTGTGGGTGATATTCTCGTTGCTCATAAATGCTGGCATGTTTGTTGCCTGATGGGGACAAGATCATGTCAGACACTATCGATTGAGAGGATTTGAATGACCAAAGAAATGCAAACTTTAGCTTTAGCCCCCGTTGGTAACCTGGAATCGTACATCCGGGCTGCTAACACTTGGCCGATGTTATCGGCTGATGAAGAGCGGGAGCTTGCTGAAAAGCTGCATTACCAGGGCGATCTGGAAGCAGCGAAAAAGCTGATTCTGTCTCACCTGCGCTTTGTTGTTCATATTGCTCGTAACTACTCGGGCTATGGCCTGCCGCAGGCGGACCTGATTCAGGAAGGTAACATCGGTCTGATGAAAGCCGTACGTCGTTTCAACCCGGAAGTGGGTGTGCGACTGGTTTCCTTCGCCGTGCACTGGATTAAAGCGGAAATCCACGAATACGTGCTGCGTAACTGGCGTATCGTTAAAGTCGCAACCACCAAAGCGCAGCGTAAGCTGTTCTTCAACCTGCGTAAAACCAAGCAGCGTCTGGGCTGGTTTAACCAGGACGAAGTAGAGATGGTTGCCCGCGAGCTGGGTGTGTCGAGCAAAGACGTACGTGAGATGGAATCACGTATGGCAGCGCAGGACATGACCTTTGATATGTCGTCCGATGACGAATCCGATAGCCAGCCGATGGCGCCGGTGCTCTATCTGCAGGACAAAACGTCTAACTTTGCCGACGGCATCGAAGACGATAACTGGGAAGAGCAGGCTGCTAATAAACTGACTGATGCGATGCAGGGCCTGGACGAGCGTAGCCAGGACATCATCCGCGCTCGCTGGCTGGACGAGGACAACAAGTCCACGCTGCAGGAGCTGGCGGATCGTTATGGCGTCTCAGCTGAACGTGTTCGTCAGCTGGAAAAGAACGCGATGAAAAAACTGCGCGCCGCTATCGAAGCTTAATCTTCGACTTTCTGCGCCGTAATGAATTAAGCCTCTGCTGTTTCAGCGGGGGCTTTTTGTTTTATATCCCCGTCATACCCGTTTCCCCTCTCCGCGCGATTTGCCGCGACCTTTAGCTTCAGTCACATAACTTTTACATCTCTTGCAAATTGTTGTTTCAAATTCTGAAAAATGGGGTATGTTTTGGCATAGTGTGCTGCAAAAGCGCAGGCGGCAGACCCAAATGCAGTCATACTACACTTATTATGACTAAAAAATCAGAATAATGCGCTGACAAACAACATCACAACAAATGCAAAAACCATAATAATGGGGAGCCTCAGGATGAATATGAAGGGTAAAGCGTTACTGGCAGGATGTATTGCTTTAATTATGAGCGGTTCCGCGCTGGCGGAAGACATTAAAATTGCCGTCGTGGGAGCGATGTCCGGCCCGGTTGCCCAGTATGGCGACCAGGAATTTACCGGCGCGGAGCAGGCGGTAGCGGATATCAACGCCAAGGGCGGTATCAAGGGCAACAAACTGCAGATCGTGAAATATGACGATGCCTGTGACCCGAAACAAGCGGTGGCGGTCGCGAACAAAGTGGTGAATGACGGCATTAAATACGTTATCGGTCACCTGTGTTCCTCATCCACCCAGCCGGCGTCTGACATCTATGAAGACGAAGGCATCCTGATGATTACCCCGGCGGCAACCGCGCCGGAGCTGACGGCGCGCGGCTATAAGCTGATTCTGCGCACCACCGGTCTCGACTCCGATCAGGGCCCGACGGCGGCGAAATATATTCTCGGCACGGTGAAGCCGCAGCGCATCGCTGTGGTTCATGACAAACAGCAATATGGCGAAGGGCTGGCGCGCTCAGTTCAGGAAAACCTGAAGAAAGGCGGCGCCAACGTGGTGTTCTTTGACGGGATCACCGCCGGTGAGAAAGATTTCTCTACCCTCGTGGCGCGCCTGAAGAAAGAAAATATCGACTTCGTCTACTACGGCGGTTATCACCCGGAAATGGGGCAGATCCTGCGCCAGGCGCGCGCAGCCGGTCTGAAAACCCAGTTTATGGGCCCGGAAGGCGTGGCTAACGTTTCCCTGTCTAATATCGCCGGCGAGTCGGCAGAAGGCCTGCTGGTCACCAAACCGAAGAACTACGATCAGGTTCCGGCGAACAAACCAATTGTGGATGCTATCAAAGCGAAGAAACAGGATCCGAGCGGCGCCTTCGTGTGGACCACCTATGCGGCACTGCAGTCGCTGCAGGCGGGGTTAAATCAGTCTGAAGATCCGGCGGAAATCGCGAAATACCTGAAAGGGGCGAAGGTGGATACCGTCATGGGGCCGCTGTCGTGGGATGAGAAAGGCGACCTGAAAGGGTTCGAGTTCGGCGTGTTTACCTGGCATGCTAACGGTACGGCAACCGACGCCAAATAATTTAACCGGCGCCTTTCACGCCGCAGATGCGTTGTCTGCGGCCCTCAACCCCGGTCACTTACTGATGTAAGCTCCCGGGGATTTCGGGTCTTGACGCCTTCCTGCAACGCGAAATGCTGGGTTAAATGTGAGGGCGCCTTTCACGCCGCAGATGCGTTGTCTGACCCCGGTTGCGCTGCGCTTACCGGGGCTACAATTTCCAGGTAGCCCGGCTAAGCGAAGCGCCGCCGGGTTCTTCCCTGGTCACGCTGCGTTTATTAGGGCTACGGCCTAATGCTTTTCCCAACCATTCTGCTGGGCGCTGAAACCGAGCGCCTGCATAAATGCCGCCATCACGCCGCGGTCTTCCACCCCGCTATCGGCAACGCGCCAGCTATTGATATTCGGGTTATCGCTTAACGTCTCTTCCACTAAATATTGCCCAACGCCGCGGCGGCGGGTGACTTCACGCACGCACAGATCGCTGAGCTCGCCTTCAACGCCGCGCAGGGTAACGCGTACGGCGCCGAGCAGGCGTTCGTTAAAGCGGGCGGCGTAAATACGATGGTTTTCATCCAGCGTCAGCGCCGCAGGATCCTGCGACGGCCAGATTTTGCCTAAATCAATGCGATCCTGATCGCTGAAGTGCTGTAAACGGATAATGGTGAGCTTCATACGCGGCAATTCCAGTCAAAACAGATGCGCCAGTGTACTCAAATTTCTCGTTCGGCGGGGCGCTGTTTTCAACTCATTCATCAGGGGATTCGTTTTCCTAGTTGCGCGGGGGTAGCGCAATACATCATGGATCGAAAAATAAGCAGAGTTTTAACCTGATATGTAGCGTTTTATTCCGCCTTATATGCCGTTATTTTATGCTGTGAACTGGACTTTTTTTTGTTTATCTTCGCCTTAAACCAGAATATTATCTTTTCTTAATCACCTGAAAAATAGAGATTTTAATCATAATTCAGGTAAAAAACTGCGCTAAACCATTAAAGTTCATGGTAAAAATGGCGTTGTTTAATAAAAGCACAGAATGCTTTTTAACCATAAAAATACAAAACATTTACATCACATCACGAACGGGGTTCTGAAGCATGAAAAGGAACGCGAAAACGATCATCGCGGGAGTCGTTGCATTAGCGATTTCCCACGCGGCGTTGGCAAAGGATATTAAAGTCGCCGTCGTCGGCGCGATGTCTGGCCCGGTTGCCCAGTGGGGCGATATGGAATTCAACGGCGCGCGCCAGGCGATTAAAGACATTAACGCCAGCGGCGGCATTAAAGGCGACAAACTGGTTGGCGTCGAATATGACGACGCCTGCGATCCGAAACAAGCGGTCGCGGTCGCCAACAAAATCGTCAATGATGGCATTCAGTACGTTATTGGCCACCTCTGTTCCTCCTCCACCCAGCCGGCGTCTGACATCTATGAAGATGAAGGCATCCTGATGATCTCCCCCGGGGCGACCAACCCGGAACTCACCCAGCGTGGCTACCAGTACATTATGCGTACCGCAGGTCTTGACTCTTCCCAGGGGCCGACCGCCGCGAAATATATCCTCGAACAGGTGAAGCCGCAGCGTATTGCGATTATTCATGACAAGCAGCAGTACGGCGAAGGGCTGGCGCGTTCCGTGCAGGACAACCTGAAGAAAGCCGGCGCCAATATCGTCTTCTTTGATGGCATCACCGCCGGCGAGAAAGACTTCTCCGCGCTGCTGGCGCGCCTGAAGAAAGAGAATATCGACTTCGTCTACTACGGCGGCTACTACCCGGAAATGGGGCAGATGCTGCGCCAGGCGCGCTCCGTCGGCCTGAAAACGCAGTTTATGGGGCCGGAAGGCGTCGGTAACGCCTCGCTGTCCAACATCGCCGGCGCGGCGGCGGAAGGTATGCTGGTGACGATGCCAAAACGCTATGACCAGGATCCGTCCAACAGCGCTATTGTTGATGCGCTGAAAGCGGATAAAAAAGATCCGAGTGGTCCATACGTCTGGATCACCTATGCCGCCGTTCAGTCGCTGGCGCAAGCGATGGACAGAACCGGCAGCCAGCAGCCGCTGGATTTAATTAAAGATTTGAAAGCTCACGGCGCGAAGACCGTGATTGGGCCGCTGAATTGGGATGAAAAAGGCGATCTGAAGGGATTTGAATTTGGTGTCTTCCAGTGGCACGCGGATGGTTCATCCACCGTCGCTAAGTAAGACGCGTTATCCCACCGCCCGCACCGCGCGGGCGGCATGAAAAAGGTTACCTTATGTCCGAGCAGTTTCTCTATTTTCTGCAGCAGATGTTTAACGGCGTCACGCTGGGCAGTACCTATGCGCTGATCGCTATCGGCTATACGATGGTGTACGGCATTATCGGCATGATTAACTTCGCCCACGGCGAGGTCTACATGATCGGCAGCTACGTCTCGTTCATGATTATCGCCGCCCTGATGATGCTGGGGATCGATACCGGCTGGCTGCTGGTCGCCGCAGGCTTTATTGGCGCCATCATTATCGCCAGCGCCTACGGCTGGAGTATCGAGCGCGTGGCCTATCGGCCAGTGCGCAGCTCCAAACGTCTGATCGCGCTGATTTCCGCCATCGGGATGTCGATATTCCTGCAGAACTTTGTCAGCCTGACCGAAGGCTCGCGCGATGTCGCGCTGCCGAGTCTCTTTAACGGCCAGTGGATTGTCGGCCACAGCGATAATTTCTCCGCCACTATCACTACCATGCAGCTGGTCATCTGGGTCGTTACCTTTATCGCCATGCTGGCGCTGACGCTGTTTATTCGCTATTCGCGAATGGGCCGCGCCTGCCGCGCCTGTGCGGAAGATCTGAAAATGGCGAGCCTGCTGGGCATCAATACCGACCGCGTTATTGCGCTGACCTTCGTCATTGGCGCAGCGATGGCGGCGGTCGCGGGCGTCCTGCTGGGGCAGTTCTACGGCGTAATTAACCCCTACATCGGCTTTATGGCCGGGATGAAGGCCTTTACCGCAGCTGTGCTCGGCGGTATCGGCAGTATCCCTGGCGCGATGATCGGCGGCCTGATTCTGGGTATCGCCGAGGCGCTCTCTTCTGCCTATCTCAGCACCGAATATAAGGACGTCGTCTCCTTCGCGCTGCTGATTCTGGTGCTGTTAGTAATGCCGACCGGAATTCTGGGCCGCCCGGAGGTAGAAAAAGTATGAAACCGATGCAAATTGCGATGGCGCTGCTTTCCGCCGCGATGTTCTTTGTTCTGGCGGGCGTCTTTATGGGCGTGCAGCTGGAGCTGAATGGCACCAAACTGGTGGTCGATACCGCCGCCGATATTCGTTGGCAGTGGATTTTCATCGGCACCGCGGTGGTCTTTTTCTTCCAACTGCTGCGCCCGCTGTTCCAGAAAGCGGTTAAGAACGTTTCCGGGCCGAAATTTATTATGCCGGCGATTGACGGGTCGACGGTCAAGCAGAAGCTGTTTCTGATAGCCCTGCTGGTGATTGCCGTGGCCTGGCCGTTTATGGTGTCGCGCGGTACGGTGGATATCGCCACCTTGACGATGATTTATATCATCCTTGGTCTCGGACTGAACGTGGTGGTTGGGCTTTCCGGCCTGCTGGTATTGGGCTACGGCGGGTTTTACGCCATCGGCGCCTATACCTTTGCGCTGCTTAACCACTATTACGGTCTCGGCTTCTGGACCTGCCTGCCGCTGGCCGGCCTGGTTTCCGCGGCGGCCGGCTTCCTGCTGGGCTTCCCGGTGCTGCGTCTGCGCGGCGATTATCTGGCGATTGTGACCTTAGGCTTCGGCGAGATCGTGCGTATTCTGCTGCTCAACAATACCGAGATCACCGGCGGACCGAACGGTATCAGCCAGATCCCGAAACCGACTTTCTTTGGTCTTGAATTTAGCCGTACCGCCCGTGAAGGCGGCTGGGATACCTTCAGCAACTTCTTCGGTCTGAAGTACGATCCCAGCGATAGGGTGATTTTCCTCTATCTGGTAGCGTTGCTGCTGGTGGTGCTCAGCCTGTTCGTTATTAACCGTCTGCTGCGGATGCCGCTCGGGCGGGCGTGGGAAGCGCTGCGTGAAGATGAAATCGCCTGTCGTTCGCTGGGCCTGAGCCCGACGCGCATCAAGCTGACCGCCTTTACTATCAGCGCCGCGTTTGCCGGATTTGCCGGCACGCTGTTCGCCGCGCGCCAGGGCTTCGTGAGCCCGGAGTCCTTTACCTTCGCCGAGTCGGCCTTTGTGCTGGCGATCGTGGTGCTGGGTGGTATGGGCTCGCAGTTTGCAGTGATCCTGGCGGCTATTCTGCTGGTGGTATCGCGCGAGCTGATGCGTGATTTCAACGAATACAGCATGTTAATGCTCGGTGGGTTGATGGTGCTGATGATGATCTGGCGTCCGCAGGGGCTGCTGCCGATGACGCGCCCGCAGCTGAAGCTGAAAAACGGTCAGGCGAAAGGAGAGCAGGCATGAGTCAGCCAATATTATCCGTGAACGGCCTGATGATGCGTTTTGGCGGCCTGCTGGCGGTCAATAACGTCTCCCTTGAGCTGCGCCCGCAGGAGATCGTTTCCTTAATTGGCCCAAACGGCGCGGGAAAAACCACCGTTTTTAACTGCCTGACCGGTTTCTATAAACCTACCGGCGGCACCATTATGCTGCGCGACCAGCATCTGGAAGGGCTGCCGGGGCAGCAGATTGCGCGGATGGGGGTGGTACGAACCTTCCAGCACGTGCGTCTGTTCCGCGAAATGACGGTGATTGAAAATCTGCTGGTGGCGCAGCATCAACAGCTGAAAACCGGCGTCTTCTCCGGTCTGCTGAAAACGCCGGCCTTCCGTCGCGCACAGAGCGAAGCGCTGGATCGGGCCGCCACCTGGCTTGAGCGTATCGGCCTGCTGGAGCATGCCAACCGTCAGGCCAGCAACCTGGCCTACGGCGACCAGCGCCGGCTGGAGATTGCTCGCTGTATGGTGACGCAGCCGGAGATCCTGATGCTTGATGAACCGGCGGCGGGGCTTAACCCGAAAGAGACCAAAGAGCTGGATGAGCTTATCGCCGAGCTGCGTAGCCATCACAACACCACCATCCTGCTTATCGAACATGATATGAAGCTGGTGATGGGCATTTCCGATCGCATCTACGTCGTGAACCAGGGGACGCCGCTGGCCAACGGGACGCCGGAAGAGATTCGTAATAACCCGGACGTGATCCGCGCCTATTTAGGTGAAGCATAATGGTGGTGACGCATAAGATGGAAAAAGCGATGTTAACTTTTGACAATGTCAGCGCCCACTACGGCAAGATTCAGGCGCTGCACAACGTCAGCCTGCATATCAAACAGGGTGAGATCGTCACGCTTATCGGCGCCAACGGCGCAGGGAAAACCACCCTACTTGGTACGCTGTGCGGCGATCCGCGGGCTTCCAGCGGGCGCATTGTCTTTGACGGTAAGGATATTACCGACTGGCAGACGGCGAAAATCATGCGTGAAGCGGTGGCGATCGTGCCGGAAGGGCGACGCGTCTTTTCGCGCATGACGGTGGAAGAGAACCTGGCGATGGGCGGTTTTTTTGCCGACCGCGACCAGTTTCATACCCGCATCAAATGGGTGTATGAGCTGTTCCCGCGTCTGCATGAACGCCGTATTCAGCGCGCCGGCACCATGTCCGGCGGCGAGCAGCAGATGCTGGCGATCGGTCGCGCTCTGATGAGCCAGCCGCGCCTGCTGCTGCTTGATGAGCCCTCATTGGGGCTGGCGCCGATTATCATTCAGCAGATTTTCGATACCATCGAACAGCTGCGTGAGCAGGGGATGACGATCTTCCTGGTTGAGCAGAACGCCAACCAGGCGCTGAAGCTGGCCGATCGCGGCTACGTACTGGAAAACGGTCACGTGGTGCTGGAGGATACCGGCGACGCGCTGTTGGCCAACGAGGCGGTGCGCAGCGCCTATCTCGGCGGTTAATACATTGTAACCCGGCGTCATTCATTTCGCCGGTTTGTAGCCCGGGCGAGGCGCTTGCGCCGACCCCGGGAGCCGATCGCACGAATATTATCCGTGTCTCAGCTCCCACTTTACTTCCCCCGTCCTTTCATCGGCTTGTCATCTCTCTGACCCGTTACTATCTTTTTTTTGTAATAAAAAAGTTATTTTTCTGTAATTCGAACATGTCATGTTACCCCGCGAACATAAAACGCGTGAAATCGCGCATCCGGAACAACAAGAGAGATAACCGATGATATCGTTACGACATACAGCTTTAGGACTGGCGCTGAGCCTGGCATTTGCTGGCCAGGCACTGGCAGTAACCACCATCCCTTTCTGGCACTCGATGGAAGGGGAACTGGGTAAAGAAGTTGATTCTCTGGCGCAACGTTTCAACGCGGCCAATCCTGATTACAAAATTGTTCCGATGTACAAAGGCAACTACGAGCAGAGCCTGAGCGCCGGTATCGCCGCCTTCCGTACCGGCAACGCGCCGGCGATTCTGCAGGTGTATGAAGTCGGCACCGCCACTATGATGGCGTCAAAAGCTATTAAGCCGGTGTACCAGGTCTTTAGCGATGCGGGTATTAAGTTCGATGAATCGCAGTTCGTACCGACGGTGTCCGGTTATTACACCGATTCAAAAACCGGCCATCTGCTCTCCCAGCCGTTTAACAGCTCCACGCCGGTGCTGTACTACAACAAAGACGCCTTCAAGAAAGCGGGTCTGGACCCTGAGCAGCCGCCGAAAACCTGGCAGGATCTGGCGGCTTACACCGCCAAACTGAAAGCGGCCGGAATGAAGTGCGGCTACGCCAGCGGTTGGCAGGGCTGGATCCAGATTGAGAACTTCAGCGCCTGGAACGGCCTGCCGGTCGCCACGAAAAATAACGGCTTTGACGGTACCGACGCGGTTCTTGAGTTCAACAAGCCGGAGCAGGTGAAGCATATCGCGCTGCTCGAAGAGATGAACAAGAAAGGCGATTTCAGCTATTTCGGGCGTAAGGATGAATCTACCGAGAAGTTCTATAACGGCGACTGCGCGATGACTACCGCCTCATCCGGTTCGCTGGCGGATATTCGTCAGTACGCGAAATTCAACTACGGCGTCGGCATGATGCCTTACGACGCTGATGTGAAAGGCGCGCCGCAGAACGCCATCATCGGCGGGGCCAGCCTGTGGGTGATGCAGGGCAAGGACAAAGAGACCTACACCGGCGTGGCGAAGTTCCTCGACTTCCTGACCAAACCGGAAAACGCCGCCGAGTGGCACCAGAAAACCGGTTACCTGCCGATTACCACCGCGGCCTACGATCTGACGCGCCAGCAGGGTTTCTATGATAAGAACCCAGGCGCTGATATCGCCACTCGCCAGATGCTGAACAAGCCGCCGTTGCCGTTCACCAAAGGCCTGCGCCTGGGCAACATGCCGCAAATTCGCACCATCGTTGATGAAGAGCTGGAGAGCGTGTGGACCGGCAAGAAAACCCCGCAACAGGCGCTGGATTCCGCCGTTCAGCGCGGGAATCAACTGCTGCGCCGTTTCGAGCAAGCAACCAAATCGTAATCTGTAACTTGCCCGGTGACGCTGTGCTTACCGGGCCTACGATGTGCCCTATGTAGGCCGGGTAAGGCGTAGCCGCCACCCGGCATTGTTCAGGAATAAAATCTTCATGTCATCATCCCGTCCGGTATTCCGCTCGCGCTGGCTGCCCTATGTGCTGGTCGCGCCGCAGCTGATTATCACACTGATTTTCTTTATCTGGCCCGCGGGCGAAGCGCTGTGGTACTCGCTGCAGAGCGTCGATCCGTTTGGCCTTTCCAGCCAGTTTGTCGGCCTGGATAACTTCGTCACGCTGTTCCACGACCCGTACTATCTGGACTCTTTCTGGACGACCATAAAATTCAGCACCCTGGTAACCGTCAGCGGCCTGCTTATTTCGCTGTTTTTTGCCGCGCTGGTCGACTATGTGGTGCGCGGCAGCCGCTTTTATCAAACGCTGATGCTGCTGCCGTATGCCGTGGCTCCCGCTGTCGCGGCGGTGCTATGGATCTTCCTCTTCAATCCCGGACGCGGGCTGATCACTCATTTCCTCGGCGAATTGGGTTACGACTGGAACCACGCGCAAAACAGCGGCCAGGCGATGTTCCTGGTGGTCTTCGCCTCGGTCTGGAAGCAGATAAGCTACAACTTCCTGTTCTTTTTCGCCGCGCTGCAGTCGATCCCGCGTTCGCTGGTTGAGGCCGCCGCCATCGACGGCGCCGGGCCGATTCGCCGCTTCTTCAAGCTGGCGCTGCCGCTGATTGCGCCGGTGAGTTTCTTCCTGCTGGTGGTCAACCTGGTTTACGCCTTCTTCGATACCTTCCCGGTGATCGATGCCGCCACCGCCGGCGGCCCGGTGCAGGCGACCACCACCCTAATCTACAAAATTTATCGCGAAGGTTTCGCCGGGCTCGATCTTTCCGCTTCCGCCGCGCAGTCGGTGGTGCTGATGTTCCTCGTCATTATCCTGACGGTGGTGCAGTTCCGTTACGTTGAAAGTAAGGTGCGTTACCAATGATTGAGAACCGTCGCGGGCTGACGATTTTCAGCCACACCATGCTCATTCTGGGTATTGCCGTCATTTTATTCCCGCTGTATGTCGCCTTCGTGGCGGCGACGCTGGATAACAAATCGGTGTTTGAAACGCCGATGACGCTGATCCCCGGCGGACATCTGCTGGAGAACATGAAGACCATCTGGGTGAACGGCGTCGGCGTCAACAGCGCGCCGTTCTGGCTGATGATGCTCAACAGCTTCATCATGGCGTTCGCCATTACGGTAGGCAAAATCGTGGTGTCGATGCTTTCGGCTTTCGCCATCGTCTGGTTCCGCTTTCCGCTGCGTAACCTGTTCTTCTGGATGATCTTCATCACTCTGATGCTGCCGGTCGAGGTGCGTATTTTCCCGACGGTGGAAGTGATCGCCAACCTCAAAATGCTCGACAGTTATGCCGGGTTAACGCTGCCGTTGATGGCTTCGGCTACCGCCACCTTCCTGTTCCGCCAGTTCTTTATGACTCTGCCGGACGAGCTGATTGAAGCGGCGCGTATCGATGGCGCTTCGCCGATGCGCTTCTTCCGCGACATCGTGTTGCCGCTGTCGAAAACCAACCTCGCCGCGCTGTTCGTCATCACCTTTATCTACGGCTGGAACCAGTATCTATGGCCGTTGCTGATTATTCAGGATGTGAATCTTGGCACCGCCGTCGCCGGTATTAAAGGCATGATCGCCACCGGTGAAGGTACTACCCAGTGGAATCAGGTGATGGCGGCGATGCTGTTGACCCTGATCCCGCCGGTCGTCATCGTTTTAGCCATGCAGCGCGCGTTTGTGCGCGGCCTGGTCGATAGTGAGAAATAAAATGGCTGGTTTAAAACTACAAGCAGTAAGCAAAAGCTGGGATGGCAAAACCCAGGTAATTCAACCGCTAACGCTGGACGTGGCGGACGGGGAGTTTATCGTCATGGTCGGCCCGTCGGGCTGCGGGAAATCAACGCTGCTGCGGATGGTTGCCGGACTTGAACGGGTGACCAGCGGCGATATCTGGATTGATCGTAAACGGGTGACCGAGATGGAGCCGAAGGATCGCGGTATCGCGATGGTGTTCCAGAACTATGCGCTTTATCCACATATGAGCGTGGAAGAGAACATGGCGTGGGGTCTGAAGATTCGCGGCATGGGTAAGGGATTGATCGCCGAGCGCGTACAGGAGGCGGCGCGTATTCTTGAGCTGGATGGCCTGCTCAAGCGCCGCCCGCGGGAACTGTCCGGCGGTCAGCGCCAGCGCGTGGCGATGGGCCGCGCTATCGTGCGTGACCCGGCGGTATTCCTGTTCGACGAACCGTTGTCAAACCTCGACGCCAAGCTGCGCGTGCAGATGCGTCTGGAACTGCAACAGCTGCATCGGCGCTTGAAAACGACTTCGCTGTATGTCACCCACGATCAGGTCGAAGCGATGACCCTTGCCCAGCGGGTGATGGTAATGAATAAGGGGATTGCCGAGCAGATCGGCACGCCGGTCGAAGTGTACGAAAAGCCCGCCAGCCGCTTTGTGGCGAGCTTTATCGGCAGCCCGGCCATGAACCTGCTGGAGGGGCGGGTGAGCGATGATGGCGGCCGCTTTGAGCTGGAAGGCGGCATACAGCTACCGATGAATCACGAGCATCGGCGTTACGCCGGGCGTAAAATGACTCTCGGTATCCGCCCGGAGCACTTTATTTTAAGCTCGCAGGCGCAAGGCGGCATTCCGCTGCTGATGGATACGCTGGAAATTTTAGGTGCCGATAACCTCGCCCACGGGCGCTGGGGCGAGCAGAAGCTGGTGGTCAGATTGCCGCATCAGCAGCGCCCGGCGGGCGGCAGCATGCTATGGCTGCATCTGCCTTTGGAACATCTGCACCTCTTTGATGGTGAAACAGGACAACGCGCATGAGTAACTGGCCTTATCCCCACATCGTCGCCCATCGCGGCGGCGGTAAACTGGCGCCGGAGAACACCCTGGCGGCTATCGACGTCGGCGCCCGCTACGGGCACACGATGATTGAATTTGACGCCAAGCTGTCGAAGGACGGGCAGATCTTTCTGCTGCACGACGATAATCTCGAACGCACCAGCAACGGCTGGGGCGTGGCGGGCGAGCTGTCGTGGGACGATCTGCTGAAGGTCGATGCCGGCAGCTGGTACAGCCGTGAATTTAAGGGCGAACCGCTGCCACTGCTCTCCCAGGTGGCGGAACGCTGCCGCCGTCACGGCATGATGGCCAATATCGAAATTAAGCCGACCACCGGGCAGGGGCCGCAGACCGGCAAAGTGGTGGCGCTGGCCGCGCGCGATCTGTGGGCCGATATGACCGCGCCGCTACTCTCATCCTTTGAAATCGACGCGCTGGAAGCGGCGCAGGAAGCCGCGCCCGAGCTGCCGCGCGGGCTGCTGCTGGATGAGTGGCGCGATGACTGGCGCGAATTGACCGCCCGGCTGGGCTGCGTATCCATTCATCTCAACCACAAGCTGCTGGATGCGGCTCGGGTAGCGAGCCTGAAACAGGCCGGCCTGCATATTCTGGTGTATACGGTCAATAAACCCCAGCGCGCCGCCGAACTGCTGCGCTGGGGCGTAGATTGCATCTGCACCGATGCTATTGACGTCATCGGGCCGAATTTCCAGCCTTAATACTGATTTGCGGCGGACGATCTTTACGGGTTAGTCTGCCGCAGCATCCCGCCGTTGTTGTTCGGCAGTACCTGCGGCTGCGAATTGAGATTGCCGCCCTGCGCCGCGCGCTGCTGATTGGTTTGCAACTGGCTCTGCAAATGCTGCTGCTGCGAACGGGTCTGATTATTCAGATTCTGCTTAAGCATGCTTTGCTGCTGCTGTTGCTGCACCTTCATCTCATTTTGCATTCGCTGCTGGCTGGGCACCACATAACCCGGCTGGTTAGGGTTGTTATCGATGTTAATCGGCTGTGCTAAAACGCCGAGCGGCATCAGCGCCGCCAGGAATAAAATCGCTTTCATTGTTTTCTCCTCCCGTGCGTGGGATCACTTAAGTGTACCTCGAATTCGCCATAACAATGATTTTTTAGGAGTTATCAACCAGGCTTAAGCCGGGATATAAAACCTACCTTTCAGGAGTAAGACAATGATAAAAACAACAATATGGCGTCAGGTGGTCATCGCAGCGTTACTGGCGGGGGGCAGCTTTACCGTCGCCGCCAATCCGCCGCCCCTGCCGCCGGTCTCGTATGGCGTTGAGGAAGATGTGTTTCACCCGGTGCGCGCCCAGCAGGGGATGGTGGCCTCGGTGGATGCGCTGGCGACCCGCGTCGGCGTAGATATTCTGCGTCAGGGCGGCAACGCCGTCGATGCAGCGGTGGCTGTCGGCTACGCGCTGGCGGTCACGCATCCGCAGGCCGGTAATATCGGCGGCGGCGGGTTTATGATGCTGCGTACTAAAGACGGTAAAACCACGGCGATCGATTTCCGCGAGATGGCCCCGGAACAGGCCACCCGCGATATGTTCCTCGATGAACATGGCAATCCGGACAGTAAAAAATCGCTGACTTCACATCTCGCTTCCGGTACGCCAGGCAGCGTCGCGGGCTTCTCTCTCGCGCTGGAAAAATACGGCACCATGCCGCTGAATAAGGTGATCCGCCCGGCGATTAAGCTGGCGGAAGAGGGCTTTATCGTTAACGATGCGCTGGCTGACGATTTAAAAACCTATGGCAGCGAAGTGATCCCGCAGCATGAAAACAGCAAAGCGATTTTCTGGAAGAACGGCGAGCCGCTGAAAAAAGGCGACCGGCTGGTGCAAAAGAATCTGGGGAAAAGCCTGGAACTGATTGCCGAGCACGGCCCGGATGCCTTCTATAAAGGGGCTATCGCCGACCAGATTGCCGGTGAGATGAAAAAACACGGCGGGCTTATCACCAAAGCCGACCTCGCCAACTACAAGGCCGTGGAGCGTACGCCGATTAGCGGTGAATATCGCGGCTATGAGGTTTACTCCATGCCGCCGCCGTCCTCTGGCGGGATCCACATCGTGCAGATCCTCAATATCCTCGAAAACTTCGATATGCAGAAATATGGCTTTGGCAGCGCCGACGCCATGCAGGTGATGGCGGAGGCGGAGAAACATGCCTATGCCGACCGTTCGGAATATCTCGGCGACCCTGACTTCGTCAAAGTGCCGTGGCAGGCGTTGACCAGCAAAGCTTACGCTAAAGCGATAGCCGCCGAGATTGATGTGAATAAGGCGAAGCCTTCCAGCCAGATCCGTCCGGGCAAGCTGGCGCCGTATGAAAGCAACCAAACCACCCACTTCTCGGTGGTCGATAAAGACGGCAATGCGGTGGCGGTCACCTATACGTTGAATACCACCTTTGGCACCGGCATCGTGGCCGGCGACTCCGGCATTATACTCAACAACCAGATGGATGATTTCTCGGCGAAACCCGGTGTGCCTAACGTTTATGGTTTAGTCGGCGGCGACGCCAACGCGGTAGGGCCGAAAAAGCGTCCGCTGTCGTCGATGTCGCCAACTATCGTGGTAAAAGACGGGAAGACCTGGCTGGTGACCGGTAGCCCGGGCGGTAGCCGAATTATCACCACCGTGCTGCAAATGGTGGTCAACACCATTGATTTTGGGATGAACGTCGCGGAAGCCACTAACGCGCCGCGCTTCCACCACCAGTGGCTGCCGGATGAACTGCGGGTGGAGAAAGGTTTTAGCCCGGATACCGTGAAATTGCTGGAAGCGAAAGGGCAGAAAGTCGCGCTGAAAGAGGCGATGGGCAGTACCCAGAGCATTATGGTGGGGCCGGACGGCACACTGTATGGCGCTTCCGATCCGCGTTCGCCCGGTGATTTGACCGCGGGGTATTGATGTGTTGCCCGGTGGCGCTGCGCTTACCGGGCCGACAACTGTATGAAAGTAGATACTGTTATCGGTTTACAACTGTTTTGGTCCGGGAAAAACATGTGCTTTGTGTTAATTCTGAACACATTGCGCTCCCGGTTAATTTTGCTGCAATATGTTTTCCGTGGCGCAGGGAGCGCACAGAGGGCGGCCAGTCGCCGCCGCCCTCTGTACTCCCGGGCTCTGGCCGCCAAAATCGCCACTTCGTGGTTCCTTCGACTTATCCCGGCAGGCTTCGGGTCGGGCCGAGGCAGCGTCCCTGCAAATCACGGCCCTCAGCCCGCATCCATGCGGGCTGCCCCGGCCTTCCGGGAACGTCTCAGCGATTTTGAGGCCCATCGACACCGGCAGTTTCACCAGCATGGTGAATAAATTAAAGGCAGGCCGCACGAACGGTAGGCCGGGTAAGGCGAAGCCGCCACCCGGCAACACGCTACTTTATTCTCGCCATATAATACGCATCCACATACTCGCCGTTGCGCAATGCGTAACCCTTGGCGGTGCCTTCGATCTCAAAGCCGTACTTCTTATACACCGCGACCGCCGGGGCGTTATCGGCGAACACCGTCAGCTCAATGCGCTCGACGCGCAGCCAGTTGTCGCACATATCAATCATGGTACGCATCAGGGCGCTGGCGACGCCGCGGTTATGCCAGCGCGAATTCACGCTGATACCAAAATCGGCGACGTGGCTACGGCGAGGACGTTGGGCGACAGCAATGCATAAATGCCCCACGACTTGCCCATCGATACAGGCCACCAGCTGCTTCACGCCGGGCGTATCGGTTAGCCGCTCCTGCCACATATGCTCGGATGGATGAGGGACCTGTAGCGTGTTGTGATACACCTCCGGCTGGGCGTGAATTTGACGAATCGCGTCAACATCTTTCGGTTCAGCATGGCGTATCACGATGTCACTCATTCCTTGTTCCTCATTTGGTTGAAAAGACCCTTTAAACATCACTGACTCCGGCGTTCGAGTCAACACGCATTAATTGCAAAAAAAAGTAGACAAGTGCGAATGAGAATGATTATTATTGTCCTGCATTCAGGGAGACCCTTGCGGAAAGCCTGAAAGCACGACATTGCTCACATTGCTTCCAGTATTACTTTAGCCAGCCGGGTGCTGGCTTTTTTTTGCGCTCATTTCAGGCATGTTGCGATTTGGCGGATTTCACCGCTTCTTCTGCGACCAGGCCGACGATATTACTTTTATTTTTGCTCTCCGCCGCGGCTAACACCTCCGCGCTGCCGGTAAACAGGCCGCCCTTTTTAATCGCCAGCGCGCGATAGGCGAGGGTGCCGTCGAGGTTGCCATGTTCCTCAATAGCAATGCTATCGCCACGGCACTGGCCATGAACCTTGCCGTCGACGATCAGCTCGCGGCAACTGATATTGCCCTCAACCTCACCTTCGCGCATCACCTTAATGAGATGTTCTTTGGCCTCAATGTTGCCGGTGACCTGGCCGTGGATATAGACATGGCCGCTGGCGACGATGTTGCCGACAAAATGCACGCCGCTGGCGATCACCGTGGTTTCCTGTTTT
Source organism: Klebsiella sp. JN_Kp122 (assembly GCF_040062085.1). Classification (NCBI taxonomy): domain Bacteria; kingdom Pseudomonadati; phylum Pseudomonadota; class Gammaproteobacteria; order Enterobacterales; family Enterobacteriaceae; genus Klebsiella; species Klebsiella sp. JN_Kp122. The sequence goes on along the minus strand of NZ_JBEAHW010000019.1, from coordinate 57,124 downwards.
TTGACGCTTGCCGTTTCTGGCTCTGTTGCCGCCACGGCTGGCGCCGCGACTTCAGCAGCCTGCGCTTCGGTTTTATTTTTCTTCATAAACATAGCGTTAATTTTTTCCCGTTGGGTATGAGTAAGGAAAGCGAAAAGGGTACAGGCCGCCGCCAGGCGCGCCAGCGCGGCCTCATCGCTAAACCAGGCGATCAGTGCAAGAAGCCAGAAAAAAATGGCGCAGTTTATGGCGAGATACTTTTTTTCCATCAGCAGCGGCTGGCTACTCCGTTAGTCTTTAGCAACGTCCTGGTTTTGCCCTTCACTTATCCGCAGTTTCGTCATTGGGATCAAGACTTTCTGTTGAAAAACTGAAATTTAATGACTTATTAATCAATCACTTATTAATAATTGTGTATGAGTGATAACCGAAATATTTTGCCGGTGAATTTTCCAGCTCAGAGGAAAAGGAGGATGAAGTGAGCCCCTGGCTTGCGCTATGGTTAAAGGCAGCACATCAACTAAGGACAGCGTTATGATTCTGCACTGCGCATTTATTGGCTTTGGTAAAAGCACGACCCGCTACCACCTTCCTTACGTCCTGCATCGCAAAGACCGCTGGCACGTCGCGCATATTTATCGCCGCAGCGCCAGGCCGGAAGAACAGGCGCCGGCGTATTCCCATATCCACTTCACCAGCGACCTCGATGAAGTGCTGAACGACCCGCAGGTCAAACTAGTGGTGGTCTGCACCCATGCCGATAGCCACTTCGAATACGCGAAGCGGGCGCTGGAAGCGGGGAAAAACGTACTGGTCGAAAAACCCTTTACTCCGACGCTGGCAGAGGCGAAAGCCCTGTTTGCGCTGGCGAAAAGCAAAGGGTTGACGGTGACGCCTTATCAGAACCGCCGCTTCGACTCCTGTTTCCTGACCACCAAAAAGGTGATTGAAAGCGGGAAGCTCGGCGAACTGGTGGAAATTGAAAGTCATTTTGATAACTACCGACCGGTGGCGGAAACCATCCAGGGGGGACCGCAAAGCGGCGATTTCTATGGCCTCGGGGTGCATACCATGGACCAGATCATTTCGCTGTTTGGTCGCCCGGATCATGTTTCCTACGATCTGCGCTCACTACGTAATAAAGCCAATCCCGATGACACGTTTGAAGCTCAACTGTTTTATGGCGACCTGAAAGCGATCGTCAAAACCAGCCATCTGGTGCAGATTGACTACCCGAAATTTATCGTTCATGGCCATAAAGGCTCGTTTGTGAAATACGGCATTGACCAGCAGGAGACCAGCCTGAAGGCCAACATTATGCCGGGCGACGCGGGGTTCGGCGCTGATGACAGCGTAGGGCAACTGGTCTACATCAACGAGGCGGGCGTGGAGGTACGTGAAGAGGTGCCGCTGGAAACCGGCGACTACGGACGAGTGTATGACGCGCTGTATGACACCCTCGTTAACGGCCAGCCGAATTACGTCAAGGAATCTGAAGTTCTCACCAATATGGAGATTCTGCAGCGCGGTTTTGAACAACCTTCTCCGGCTACTATTACCCTCGCAAAATAAGAAAATCTGGCTCCTCGCCGCTTGTTCATATTTTTTGAACAGAGGAGTCAATTTTCACCCTCTATGATTGCCGGCGGAATGGGTCCACACTTACTCCATCGAAAACATACGGGGGTGCAACATGATCTACTTACGCAAAGCTAACGAACGTGGCCACGCTAACCATGGCTGGCTGGATTCCTGGCATACTTTCTCTTTCGCCAACTACTACGACCCGAACTTTATGGGTTTCTCCGCGCTGCGCGTGATTAACGATGACGTAATCGACGCCGGCCAGGGGTTTGGCACCCACCCGCACAAAGACATGGAAATCCTGACTTATGTGCTGGAAGGCGCGGTTGAGCACCAGGACAGCATGGGTAACAAAGAGCAGGTTCCGGCTGGCGAGTTCCAGATCATGAGCGCGGGTACCGGCGTGCGTCACTCTGAGTACAACCCGAGCAGCACCGACCGCCTGCGTTTGTATCAGATCTGGATTATTCCAGAAGAAACCGGCATTACGCCGCGCTACGAGCAGCGCCGCTTTGATGCCGCGCAGGGCAAACAGCTGGTGCTGTCGCCAGATGCGCGCGAAGGGTCGCTGAAAGTGCATCAGGATATGGAACTGTATCGCTGGGCGCTGCTGAAAGATGAGCAGTCGGTTCACCAGATTGCCGCGGAACGTCGCGTGTGGATCCAGGTAGTGAAAGGCGAAGTGACGATTAACGGCACCAAAGCCACCACCAGCGATGGTCTGGCGATTTGGGACGAGCAGGCGATTTCGGTTCACGCCGACAGCGATAGCGAAATATTGCTGTTCGATCTGCCGCCGGTTTGATACGCGTCATCCTTCAAGCCGCATTTTTGTTGGCTCTCCTCACTCACCCCGGTCGCGTACCCTTTGTACGCTTCCGGGGATTCGTTGCGTTGCCGCCTCAATGCAACTTGAATGATTTTGCGTATTAACTCTAAATAAATCTTTTGGCCCTTTTTTCTCCGGGAAGGTTGCGCTTTGTCCGTGATAAACTGAGAAAATGTTTCCCAGCCGATCACAGTCAGGACGATGAAAAAGAAAAGACCCGTACTTCAGGATGTAGCCGATCTTGTCGGCGTGACCAAAATGACGGTCAGTCGCTATTTACGTAACCCGGAACAGGTTTCTGAGGCCCTGCGTGGCAAGATTGCCGTTGCACTCGATGAGCTGGGTTATATTCCCAATCGTGCTCCTGATATTCTCTCCAACGCCACCAGCCGCGCCATCGGCGTGCTGCTGCCCTCGTTAACCAACCAGGTCTTCTCGGAAGTGCTACGCGGCATTGAAAGCGTCACCGACGCCTTCGGTTATCAAACCATGCTGGCGCACTACGGCTATAAGCCGGAGATGGAAGAGAAGCGTCTCGAATCGATGCTCTCCTGGAATATTGACGGCCTGATCCTCACTGAACGTACCCACACGCCGCGCACGTTGAAAATGATTGAAGTGGCCGGGATCCCTGTGGTTGAGCTGATGGACAGCCAGTCTCCGTGCCTCGACATTGCCGTCGGTTTCGATAACTTCGAAGCGGCGCGGCAGATGACGGCGGCGATTATCGCCCGCGGTCACCGCCACGTTGCTTATCTCGGCGCGCGTCTGGATGAACGTACTATCATCAAACAGAAGGGGTACGAGCAGGCGATGCTCGATGCCGGCATGACGCCCTACAGCGTGATGGTGGAGCAATCCTCTTCCTACTCGTCAGGGATTGAGCTGATGCGTCAAGCGCGTCGCGAATATCCGCAGCTCGACGGCATCTTCTGCACCAACGATGACCTCGCGGTCGGCGCGGCGTTCGAGTGTCAGCGTCTGGGGCTGAAAATCCCGGACGACATGGCGATAGCCGGTTTCCACGGTCACGATATCGGTCAGGTGATGGAGCCGCGTCTCGCCAGCGTACTGACCCCGCGTGAGCGCATGGGGCGCATCGGCGCCGAGCGTCTGCTGGCGCGCATCCGCGGTGAGACGATTACCCCTAAGATGTTAGATTTAGGTTTCACATTGTCACCGGGTGGATCTATTTAAACCGACAAGTTTGAAGTAGATCACACATATTCACATCTGGCACGAATGGTTATTGCTTCTCCCAGGGTCCGGCATGACAATGTTACCGATAACAGTTACCCGTAACACTTGCCCGTAATCATTAACCAGTACGCCGCTTTCGCGCTGTATCAGTCAGCCCCGGCGCGGCGTACCAGTCCAGTGGGAGGACGCTTTGAGCACGACTAACCATGATCACCACGTCTATGTCCTGATGGGCGTTTCCGGCAGTGGTAAATCCGCCGTCGCCAGCGAAGTGGCGCATCAACTGAAAGCCGCGTTTCTCGATGGCGATTTTCTGCATCCGCGCAGCAACATCACCAAGATGGCTTCCGGCGAGCCGCTGAACGACGATGATCGCACCCCGTGGCTGCAGGCGTTGAATGACGCGGCATTTGCCATGCAGCGCACCAACAAAGTTTCGTTGATCGTCTGCTCAGCGCTGAAAAAAAGCTACCGCGACATTCTGCGCAAGGGCAATCCGAACCTCTCCTTTATCTACCTGAAAGGCGACTTCGACGTGATTGAAAGCCGTCTGAAGGCGCGTAAAGGGCACTTCTTCAAAACCCAAATGTTGGTGACGCAGTTTGAAACACTGCAGGAACCAGGCGCTGACGAAAGCGATGTGCTTATCGTCGATATCGACCAGTCACTGGAAGGCGTGGTCGCCAGCACCATTGAGGTGATTAACAAAGGCAGTAACTAGTGAGTACTTTAACGCTTGTTTTAACAGCAGTCGGCTCGGTATTGCTGCTGCTGTTTTTAGTCATGAAGGCGCGTATGCACGCCTTCGTGGCTTTGATGGTGGTTTCTATTGGCGCAGGTCTCTTTTCCGGTATGCCGCTGGATAAAATCGCGGCGACGATGGAAAAAGGGATGGGCGGCACGCTGGGCTTCCTGGCGATAGTCGTCGCGCTGGGCGCGATGTTCGGTAAAATTTTGCATGAAACCGGCGCGGTCGACCAAATTGCGGTGAAAATGCTGAAGTCCTTCGGCCACAACCGCGCGCACTATGCTATTGGCCTGGCCGGCCTTATCTGCGCGCTGCCGCTGTTCTTCGAAGTGGCGATCGTGCTGCTGATTAGCGTCGCGTTCTCCATGGCGCGCCATACCGGCACTAACCTCGTGAAGCTGGTGATCCCGCTGTTCGCCGGCGTAGCCGCCGCCGCGGCATTCCTGCTGCCGGGGCCCGCGCCGATGCTGCTGGCTTCGCAGATGCACGCCGATTTCGGCTGGATGATCCTGATTGGTCTCTGCGCCGCTATTCCGGGGATGATTATCGCCGGCCCGCTGTGGGGTAACTTCATCAGCCGCTACGTTGAGCTGCACATTCCTGACGATATCAGCGAACCGCATCTCGGCGAAGGTAAAATGCCGTCCTTCGGCTTTAGCCTCTCGCTGATTCTGCTGCCGCTGGTGCTGGTCGGCCTGAAAACCATCGCCGCGCGCTTTGTGCCGGTGGGATCCACCGCCTATGAATGGTTCGAGTTTATCGGCCACCCATTCACCGCGATTCTGGTTGCCTGCCTGGTAGCGATTTACGGCCTGGCGGTACGTCAGGGGATGGAGAAAGATCGCGTGATGGAGATCTGCGGCGCGGCGCTGCAGCCGGCGGGTATTATTCTGCTGGTGATTGGCGCAGGCGGCGTCTTCAAGCAGGTGCTGGTGGACTCCGGCGTCGGCCCGGCGCTCGGCGAAGCGCTGACTGGTCTGGGTCTGCCGATTGCGATTACCTGCTTCGTGCTGGCGGCTGCCGTACGTATTATTCAGGGCTCCGCGACCGTGGCGTGTCTGACGGCGGTCGGCTTGGTGATGCCGGTCATTGAGCAACTGAACTACAGCGGCGCGCAAATGGCGGCTCTCTCCATCTGTATCGCAGGTGGTTCGATTGTAGTGAGCCACGTGAACGATGCCGGCTTCTGGCTGTTCGGTAAGTTTACCGGCGCCAGCGAAGCGCAGACGCTGAAAACCTGGACGATGATGGAAACCATCCTTGGCACCACCGGCGCCATCGTCGGGATGATTGCCTTCCAGCTGCTGAGCTAAGCAAAAATAATTTCCCCGGACACCACCACGGTATCCGGGGAAAAATCAGGGTAATGCCGCTTATCCTGAATTCTCTTCGTTAACACGCTTTTTTCCCCTCTTTTCCACTTCCTTCTGCCGTGAATATCAGCGCTACGACAATGATCGTATCGCTCGTCAGGCCTTGCGACACAAGGCTTTATCCGTTTTTTTTCGCAAGCGTGAAAGCGATATTTTTCGTGCTGAATCCATAATCAGGATCAATAAAATAGCGACGGAAAATATTCCATTACGCGGGTTATTTGCCCGATAATCTTTACGCTTTTTATGACTACCAGCGACGGTGGGCGGAGTGTGGGATAAGTTGCTTTTCTGATTGGCGCGCAATCATTGATTAATTTCACTTGCGACTTTAGCTGCATTTTGTAATGTGAAGGACATCCCAGTTGGAAACTGGCCTGGCACTAACAGCACACACCTCGCAGGAATACGTTATGAAAAATGTTGGTTTTATCGGTTGGCGTGGAATGGTCGGCTCTGTTCTCATGCAACGCATGGTGGAAGAGCGTGATTTCGACGCCATTCGCCCTGTTTTCTTCTCCACCTCTCAGCTGGGACAGACCGCGCCGTCATTCGGCGGCAGTACCGGTGGTACGCTTCAGGATGCATTCGATCTGGAAGCGCTGAAGGCGCTGGACATTATTGTTACCTGCCAGGGCGGCGATTACACCAACGAGATTTACCCGAAGCTGCGCGAAAGCGGTTGGCAGGGGTACTGGATTGACGCGGCGTCTTCGCTGCGCATGAAAGACGATGCGATCATTATTCTCGACCCGGTTAACCAGGATGTCATTACCGCTGGCCTGAATAACGGCATCAAAACCTTCGTCGGCGGCAACTGTACGGTGAGCCTGATGCTGATGTCCCTCGGCGGCCTGTTTGCCCATGACCTGGTAGAGTGGGTCAGCGTGGCGACTTACCAGGCGGCTTCCGGCGGCGGCGCGCGTCATATGCGCGAACTGCTGAGCCAGATGGGCCAACTGCATGGCCACGTGGCAAGCGAGCTGGCGAACCCGGCTTCCGCGATTCTCGATATCGAGCGCAAAGTGACGTCGCTGACCCGCAGCGGCGACCTGCCGGTCGATAACTTTGGCGTGCCGCTGGCGGGCAGCCTGATCCCATGGATCGACAAACAGCTTGATAACGGCCAGAGCCGCGAAGAGTGGAAGGGCCAGGCGGAGACGAACAAAATTCTCGCCACCGCGTCGCCGATCCCGGTCGATGGTCTGTGCGTGCGCGTCGGCGCGCTGCGCTGCCACAGCCAGGCGTTTACCATCAAGCTGAAGAAAGATGTTTCTATCCCGACCGTTGAGGAACTGCTGGCCGCGCATAACCCGTGGGCTAAAGTGGTGCCAAACGATCGCGACATCACCATGCGCGAGCTGACCCCAGCCGCGGTGACCGGCACCCTGACCACCCCGGTAGGGCGCCTGCGTAAACTGAACATGGGTCCTGAGTATCTGTCGGCCTTTACCGTCGGCGACCAGCTGCTGTGGGGCGCCGCCGAACCGTTGCGCCGCATGCTACAACAGCTGGCGTAAACGCAGGACAAACGATAAGGGGTGTGGATACACCCCTTTTTTTTGCGTAATACAAGGAGTAAACGCGGATGTTGGATTTTTCCCCACGGAGGTAACGCAGCCTTGGCTATGCTTTAAGTAAGGAGTTCCTTACCTGAAGGTGGGACGGAGCAGGAGGATGCACGTTGGTGCTGCGCCGTTCAGGTCAAAAAAGTCGCCGGTTACAGGAAAGGGCGACACTTACAACAGGATGAAAGCATGTCGAATCGAATCGATAGAGACGTGATTAATGCGCTTATTGCAGGTCATTTCGCGGATCCCTTTTCCGTGCTTGGCATGCACCGCACCGAGGCGGGGCTGGAAGTTCGCGCATTATTACCAGATGCCACCGAAGTGTGGGTTATTGAACCGAAAACCGGGCGTAAAGTCGGCAAACTCGAATGCCTCGACTCGCGCGGATTCTTTAGCGGCCTGCTGCCGCGGCGTAAAAACGCTTTTCGCTACCAGCTGGCCGTCACCTGGCACGGACAGCAAAACCTGATTGACGACCCTTACCGTTTCGGCCCGCTGCTGCAGGACGTTGATGCCTGGCTGTTGTCCGAGGGAACGCACCTGCGCCCTTACGAAACCCTGGGCGCGCACGCCGACACTATGGATGGCGTCACCGGTACGCGCTTTTCGGTCTGGGCGCCAAACGCCCGCCGGGTCTCGGTGGTGGGGCAATTTAACTACTGGGATGGCCGACGCCATCCCATGCGCCTGCGTAAAGAGTCCGGTATCTGGGAACTCTTCATTCCCGGCGCGCTTAATGGCCAGCTGTATAAATTCGAGCTGATCGACGCTCATGGCAATCTACGCGTCAAAGCTGATCCTTACGCCTTTGAGTCGCAGATGCGCCCGGAAAGCGCGTCGCTTATCTGCGATTTGCCGCCGAAAGTCGAACAGCCGGCGGCGCGCAAAGCCGCGAACCAGTTTGATGCGCCGATCTCTATTTATGAAGTGCACCTCGGTTCCTGGCGCCGCCATACCGACAATAACTTCTGGCTTAGCTACCGCGAACTGGCAGACCAACTGGTGCCATATGCAAAATGGATGGGTTTCACCCACCTCGAACTGCTGCCGGTGAACGAACACCCGTTCGACGGCAGCTGGGGCTACCAGCCGACCGGCCTCTACGCGCCGACCCGCCGCTTCGGCACCCGTGAAGATTTCCGCTATTTCATCGATGCCGCCCACGCCGCGGGCCTTAACGTAATACTCGATTGGGTTCCGGGTCATTTTCCGGCGGATGATTTTGCGCTGGCCTCATTTGACGGCACCTCGCTGTATGAACACAGCGATCCGCGCGAAGGTTATCACCAGGACTGGAATACCCTTATCTATAACTACGGCCGCCGCGAAGTCAGCAATTACCTGGTGGGTAACGCGCTGTACTGGATCGAGCGCTTCGGCATTGATGCGCTGCGCGTCGACGCGGTGGCGTCGATGATCTACCGCGACTATAGCCGTAAAGCGGGCGAGTGGATCCCCAACGAATACGGCGGGCGGGAAAATCTCGAAGCGATCGAGTTTCTGCGTAACACCAACCGTATTCTCGGCGAGCAGACGCCAGGGGCGGTAACGATGGCGGAAGAGTCCACCGATTTTGCCGGCGTGACGCGCCCGCCCGCCGACGGCGGCCTCGGCTTCTGGTTCAAATGGAATCTCGGCTGGATGCACGACACGCTGGACTATATGAAGCTCGATCCTGTCCATCGTCGCTACCATCACGACAAAATGACCTTCGGCATGCTCTACAACTACACCGAGAACTTCGTGCTGCCGCTCTCCCACGATGAAGTGGTGCACGGCAAAAAATCGATTCTCGACCGCATGCCGGGGGACGCATGGCAGCGCTTTGCCAACCTGCGCGCCTACTACGGCTGGCTGTTTGCCTTTCCGGGCAAAAAGCTGCTGTTTATGGGCAATGAATTCGCCCAGGGCCGCGAGTGGAACCACGACGCCAGTCTCGACTGGCATCTGCTGGAGGGCGGCGACAACTGGCACCACGGCGTCCAGCGACTGGTGCGCGACCTGAACCACACCTACCGTCACCATAAAGCGCTGCACGAGCTTGATTTCGATCCCTACGGCTTCGAATGGCTGGTGGTCGACGATCATGAGCGTTCGGTATTTATCTTTGTGCGCCGCGATAAAGCCGGCAATGAGATTATCGTCGCCAGCAACTTTACCCCGGTGCCGCGGCACAACTACCGTTTCGGCATCAACCAGCCGGGACGCTGGCGCGAAGAATTGAACACCGACTCGATGCATTATCACGGCAGTAACGCCGGAAATGGCGGAGTGGTTGAGAGCGAGCCCGTCGCCAGCCATGGCCGTCAGCATTCGTTGTCGATTACCCTGCCGCCGCTGGCGACCATCTGGCTGGTACGGGAGGCCTGATGACGACGCTTGCCGCAGGAAAACCGACGCCTTTGGGCGCCAGCTATGACGGCAAAGGGGTGAACTTCACCCTGTTTTCCGCCCACGCCGAGCGGGTGGAGCTCTGCGTGTTCGACCATCAGGGCAACGAGCGGCGCTACGACCTCCCGGCGCGCAGCGGCGATATCTGGCACGGCTGGCTGGCCGATGCGCGTCCGGGGCTACGCTACGGTTATCGGGTGCACGGGCCGTGGGATCCGGCGCAGGGGCATCGCTTCAATCCGGCCAAGCTGCTGCTCGACCCTTGCGCGCATCAGGTGGCGGGCGAACTGCTGGACGACGAGCGTCTGCATGGCGGTATGTATGAGCCGGATGCCCGCGATAGCGCAGCCATTGCGCCAAAATCCCAGGTGGTCGATCTGCATTACGACTGGCTCGGTGATAAACCGCCGCGCACGCCTTGGGGCGAAACGGTCATTTATGAAGCCCACGTCAAAGGGTTGACCTGGCTGCATCCGGAGCTGCCGGAGGCGATCCGCGGCACCTATCAGGCGCTGGGCCATCCGCTGATGATCGATTATTTTCGCCGTCTGGGTATTACCGCGCTGGAGCTGATGCCGGTGGCGCAGTTCGCCAGCGAACCTCGCCTGCAGCGGATGGGGCTGAGCAACTACTGGGGCTACAACCCGCTGGCGCTGTTTGCGCTGGAGCCGCGCTACGCCAGCCAGCCGCAGCGGGCGCTCGATGAGTTCCGCGATGCGGTGAAGGCGCTGCACGCGGCGGGCATCGAGGTGATCCTCGATATCGTGCTGAACCATAGTGCGGAAATCGATCTTGAAGGGCCGACAGTCTCCCTGCGCGGTATCGATAACCGCAGCTATTATTGGATCAGGGACGACGGCGATTATCACAACTGGACCGGCTGCGGTAACACGCTCAACCTCAGTCATCCCGGCGTGGTGGAGTATGCCCTGCAGTGCCTGCACTTTTGGGTTGATGAATGCCACGTCGACGGTTTTCGCTTCGACCTGGCGTCGGTGATGGGGCGCACACCGGAATTTCGTCAGGACGCGCCGCTGTTTGAGGCCATTCGCCGCGACCCGGTATTGTCGGTGCTCAAGCTGATTGCCGAACCCTGGGATATTGGCCAGGGCGGTTATCAGGTGGGGAACTTCCCGCCGCTGTTTGCCGAATGGAACGACCATTTTCGCGATACCGCGCGCCGTTTCTGGTTGCAACAAAACGTGTCGTTGGGTGACTTCGCCCAGCGCTTCGCCGCCTCCAGCGATCTCTTTGCTCGCGATGGCAAACGGCCTGGGGCGACGATCAATCTGATCACGGCGCATGATGGATTCACCCTACGTGATTGCGTCTGTTTCAATCAGAAACACAATCAGGCGAACGGCGAAGAGAATCGCGATGGGACTAACAATAACTACAGCAATAATCATGGTATAGAGGGATTAGAAGCCAATCTTGCCGTGATTGAGCGGCGGCGCGATAGCGTACATGCGCTCCTGACCACGCTGCTGCTGTCGCAAGGAACGCCGATGCTGCTGGCGGGCGATGAGCATGGCCATAGCCAGCACGGCAACAATAATGCGTACTGTCAGGACAATGCCTTGACCTGGCTGGACTGGCGGCGGGCAAATCACGGGTTAACCGCGTTTGTCGCCGCGCTTATCCACCTGCGTCGGCGCATTCCGGCATTAACCCGTAATCAGTGGTGGCAGGAGCATGACGGCAACGTGAGCTGGCTCAATCAGCGCGGAGAACCGTTAAACGCCGACGAGTGGCAACATGGCGCCGCGCGGCTGCAAATCCTGTTATCCGATCGCTGGCTGATCGCGCTGAATGCCACCGCGGAGGTGGCGGATATGGTTTTACCTGCGGGGGAGTGGCGCGCCGTTCCTCCATTCGCCGGAGAGGATAATCCGGTCATCATGGCTGTCTGGCATGGGCCCGCGCACGGAGTTTGCGTATTTCAAAGGTCGTAGTCCCTGGGGGTTTTCGGCGCGTTCATGATGAATGGGCCGTGAAGCAGGGGAATCAAAAGGAGTTAATCATGGTTGGGCTAGAAAAGAACGATCCGTTGATGCTGGCGCGTCAACTTCCTCTCAAATCGGTGGCGCTGATCCTTGCTGGCGGGCGTGGTACCCGGCTTAAGGATTTAACCATTAAGCGCGCGAAGCCTGCCGTCCACTTTGGCGGTAAGTTCCGTATTATCGACTTCGCGTTATCTAACTGTCTTAACTCAGGTATTCGCCGCATCGGCGTGATTACCCAGTATCAATCGCACACTCTGGTGCAGCATATCCAGCGCGGCTGGTCTTTCTTCAGCGAAGAGATGAATGAATTCGTCGATCTGCTGCCGGCGCAGCAGCGGGTACACGGTGAAAACTGGTATCGCGGTACGGCCGATGCGGTGACGCAGAACCTCGACATTATTCGTCGCTATAAAGCCGAATATGTGGTGATCCTCGCCGGCGACCACATCTACAAACAAGATTACTCGCGTATGCTGATCGACCATGTCGAAAAAGGCGCGCGCTGCACCGTCGCCTGTATGCCGGTGCCCATCGAAGAAGCATCCGCCTTTGGCGTGATGGCGGTCGACGAAAGCGAGAAGATCATCGAGTTCGTCGAGAAACCGGCCAACCCGCCGGCGATGCCGAACGACGCTACCCGCTCGCTTGCCAGTATGGGCATCTATGTCTTTGATGCGGATTACCTTTATGAACTGCTGGCCGCCGACGATCTCGACGAAAACTCCAGCCACGACTTCGGCAAAGATATCATCCCGAAAATTACCGAAGCTGGCATGGCTTATGCACATCCTTTCCCGCTCTCCTGCGTGCAATCCGACCCGCAAGCCGAGCCGTACTGGCGCGATGTCGGGACGCTGGAAGCCTACTGGAAGGCCAACCTCGATCTGGCCTCGGTGACGCCGGAGCTGGATATGTACGACCAGCACTGGCCTATCCGTACCCATATGGAATCGCTGCCGCCGGCGAAGTTCGTCCAGGACCGCTCCGGCAGCCACGGCATGACGCTGAACTCGCTGGTTTCCGGCGGTTGCATTATCTCGGGCTCGGTGGTGGTGCAGTCGGTGCTGTTCCCGCGAGTGCGGGTGAATTCGTTTTGTAACATTGATTCGGCAGTCTTATTGCCGGATGTCTGGGTCGGGCGCTCGTGCCGCCTGCGCCGCTGCGTGATAGATCGCGCCTGCGTCATCCCGGAAGGGATGGTCATTGGGGAGAATGCGGAAGAAGATGCCAGCCGCTTCTATCGTTCAGAAGAAGGGATCGTGCTGGTTACGCGCGACATGCTGCGAAAACTGGGGCACAAACAGGAGCGATAATGCAGGTTTTACACGTATGTTCAGAGATGTTCCCGTTGTTAAAAACCGGCGGTCTGGCTGACGTTATCGGCGCGCTGCCTGCGGCGCAGATCGCAGACGGCGTGGATACCCGCGTGCTGCTGCCGGGGTATCCGGATATCCGCCGCGGGATTACCGACGCGCAGGTCGTCACCCGCCGGGATACCTTTGCCGGGCGCATCACCCTGCTGTTCGGCCATTTTAACGGCGTCGGTATCTATCTGATCGACGCGCCGCATCTCTACGATCGTCCGGGGAGCCCGTATCACGACGCCAACATGAACGCCTATACCGACAACGTGCTGCGCTTTGCGCTGCTCGGCTGGGTGGGGAGCGAAATGGCCTGCGGGCTGGATCCATTCTGGCGCCCGGAGGTGGTGCACGCCCATGACTGGCACGCGGGCCTGACGCCGGCCTATCTGGCGGCGCGCGGCCGTCCGGCGAGATCGGTGTTTACGGTGCACAATCTCGCCTACCAGGGAATGTTTTACTCCTGGCATATGAATGAGATAGAACTGCCGTGGTCGTTCTATAACATGCACGGCCTCGAATTTAACGGTCAGATCTCGTTCCTCAAAGCCGGGCTGTACTATGCCGACCATATCACGGCGGTGAGTCCAACCTACGCGCGGGAAATCACCGAACCGCAATATGCCTACGGCATGGAAGGGTTGCTGCGCCAGCGCCAACACGAGGGCCGCTTGTCCGGCATCCTTAACGGTGTCGATGATGCTATCTGGAATCCGCAAAGCGATCTGCTGCTGGCGGCGCGCTATGACCGCGATAGCCTGGAAGAGAAAGCCGAGAATAAACGGCAGCTGCAAATCGCCATGGGGCTGAAGGTGGATGACAAAGCGCCGCTGTTCGCCGTGGTGAGCCGCCTGACCAGCCAAAAAGGGCTGGATCTGGTGCTGGAGGCGCTGCCGGGCCTGCTGGAGCAGGGCGGGCAACTGGCGCTGCTCGGCGCCGGGGATCCGGTCCTGCAGGAGGGCTTCCTCGCCGCCGCCGCCGAACATCCGGGCCAGGTCGGCGTGCAGATTGGCTATCACGAGGCGTTTTCGCACCGCATCATGGGCGGCGCCGATGTGATTCTGGTTCCCAGCCGCTTTGAACCGTGCGGCCTGACTCAGCTGTATGGCCTGAAATACGGCACCCTGCCGCTGGTGCGCCGCACCGGCGGTCTCGCCGATACCGTGGCCGACTGTTCGCTGGAAAACCTCGCCGACGGCGTCGCCAGCGGCTTTGTCTTTGAGGACAGTAACGCGGTGTCGTTGCTGCGGGCCATCCGGCGCACCTTTGTGTTGTGGTCGCGGCCATCGCTGTGGCGCTACGTTCAGCGTCAGGCGATGAATATGGACTTTAGCTGGCAGGTGGCGGCGAAATCCTATCGTGAACTCTATCAACGCTTGATGTAACCACAGGAGCTATGGCTATGAATGCACCCTTTAGTTATGCATCACCCACGCTGAGCGTTGAGGCGTTAAAGCATTCTATCGCGTATAAGCTGATGTTTATCATCGGCAAAGATCCGGCGATCGCCAACAAACACGAATGGCTGAACGCCACCCTGTTCGCCGTTCGCGACCGCATGGTCGAGCGCTGGCTGCGTTCAAACCGCGCCCAGCTGTCGCAGGAAGTGCGGCAGGTTTACTATCTGTCGATGGAGTTTTTGATTGGCCGCACCCTCTCTAACGCGCTGCTGTCGTTAGGGATTTATGAAGATGTGAATAATGCGCTGGCCGATATGGGGCTCGATCTGGAAGAGCTTATTGATGAAGAAAACGACCCCGGTTTAGGCAACGGCGGTTTAGGGCGCCTGGCCGCCTGCTTCCTCGATTCTCTGGCGACACTGGGCCTGCCGGGCCGCGGCTACGGTATCCGCTACGACTATGGGATGTTTAAGCAGAACATTGTCGACGGGCGGCAGAAAGAGTCGCCGGATTACTGGCTGGAGTACGGCAACCCGTGGGAGTTCGAACGGCACAATACGCGCTATAAAGTGCGTTTCGGCGGCCGCGTGCAGCAGGAAGGGAAAAATACCCGCTGGATAGAGACCGAAGAGATTATCGCCGAAGCCTACGATCAGATTATCCCCGGTTTCGATACCGATGCCACTAACACCCTGCGTCTGTGGAGCGCGCAGGCCAGTAGCGAAATCAACCTCGGTAAATTCAACCAGGGCGACTACTTTGCGGCGGTGGAAGATAAGAACCACTCCGAGAACGTTTCGCGGGTGCTGTACCCGGATGACTCCACCTATTCCGGGCGCGAGCTGCGCCTGCGTCAGGAGTATTTCCTGGTCTCGGCGACGGTACAGGATATCCTCAGCCGCCACTATCAGCTGCACCGCACCTACGACAATCTGGCGGCGAAAATCGCCATTCACCTCAATGACACCCACCCGGTGCTGTCGATTCCTGAGCTGATGCGTCTGCTGATCGATGAGCACAAATTTAGCTGGGATGAAGCCTTCGAGGTGACCTGTCAGGTCTTCTCCTATACCAACCATACGTTGATGAGCGAAGCGCTGGAGACCTGGCCGGTCGATATGCTGGGGAAAATCCTGCCGCGCCATCTGCAGATTATCTTCGAGATTAACGATTACTTCCTCAAGACGCTGCAGGAGCAGTATCCCAACGATACTGCTCTGCTGAGCCGTACCTCGATCATTGATGAATCCAATGGTCGCCGGGTGCGCATGGCGTGGCTGGCGGTTGTCGTCAGCCATAAAGTCAACGGCGTGTCAGAGCTGCATTCTCGCTTAATGGTCGAGTCGCTGTTTGCCGAGTTTGCGAAGATTTTCCCGATGCGCTTTACCAACGTCACCAACGGCGTCACGCCGCGACGCTGGCTGGCGTTGGCGAACCCGCCGCTGTCGCAGGTGCTGGATGAGAATATCGGCCACACCTGGCGCACCGACTTAAGCCAACTAAGCGATCTGCAGCAGCATATTGATTATCCGACGGTGAACCAGGCGGTACGCCGCGCCAAGCTTGAGAATAAGCAGCGGCTGGCGAACTATATCGCCCAGCAGTTGAACGTGGTGGTCAATCCTAAGGCGCTGTTTGATGTGCAGATCAAACGCATCCACGAATATAAACGCCAGCTGATGAATATCCTGCACGTCATCACCCGCTACAATCGGATCAAAGCCGATCCGCAGGCGGAGTGGGTGCCGCGGGTGAATATCTTCGCCGGCAAGGCCGCGTCGGCTTACTACATGGCGAAGCATATTATTCATCTGATCAACGATGTAGCGGCGGTGGTAAACAACGATCCGCAGATTGGCGATAAGCTAAAAGTGGTGTTTATCCCCAACTACAGCGTGAGCCTGGCGCAGCTGATTATCCCGGCGGCGGATCTCTCCGAGCAGATTTCGTTGGCGGGAACGGAAGCGTCCGGTACCAGCAATATGAAGTTTGCGCTCAACGGCGCGCTAACCATTGGTACGCTGGATGGCGCTAACGTTGAAATGCTGGAGCACGTCGGCGAGGACAATATCTTTATCTTCGGTAATACCGCGGAACAGGTAGAAGCCCTGCGCAGCAACGGCTATAAACCGCGCGACTATTATGAGCAGGATGAGGAGCTGCATCAGGCGTTGACGCAGATTGGCACCGGCCTGTTCAGTCCTTCGGAGCCTGGCCGCTACCGCGACCTGCTGGATTCGCTGATCAACTTTGGCGACCACTATCAGGTACTGGCGGACTACCGCAGCTACGTTGATTGCCAGGATAAGGTGGACGAACTGTACCGCCATCCGGAGGAGTGGGCCAATAAAGCGATGATGAACATCGCCAACATGGGCTATTTCTCATCCGACCGCACGATCCAGGAGTACGCCAAACATATCTGGCATATCGACCCGGTTCGTTTGTAATCGGTTAAGCATCAGTAAAACGGGGCCAGTTGGCCCCGTTTTTGTGTGTGCGGTGATGTAGCCCGGGCCAGGCGTCAGCCGCCGCCCGGGGTATGTCAGGACGCTAACGACAGTTCAGACTTTCCCGTGTGTTGCGCCAGCCACTCGCTGATACGCGCCTGCTGCTCGGCATTCAGCCACATCCCCTGTTTGGTTCGGCGCCAGATAGCGTCATCCAGGCTGCGAACCCACTCGTGTTCGACCAGGTACTTCAGCTCGGCTTCATAAAACTCGTGGCCAAAATCTTCTCCCAGATCGGCAAGCGAAGTCGCTTCGCCAAGGATCCACTCGCTGTTGCTGCCGTAGGTGCGGGCGTAGTGGCGGGCCATTGATTCGCTGATAAACGCGAAGCGACGGCGCAGTTTCGCCGCGTAGTCGTCGCGGTCGCCGCCGATATCGCCGCCGGGCAGAACGGCGGTTTTGGTCCACGCCGGGCCAATCCCCTGATAATACGGCGTCAGCTTTTCCAGCGCATGTTCCGCCAGTTTACGGTAGGTGGTGAGCTTGCCGCCGAATACCGACAGCAGCGGCGCCTGACCGTTCTCATCGTGAATATCGAGGGTATAGTCGCGGGTAATCGCCTGCGGCGAGTCGGATTCATCGTCGCACAGCGGACGCACGCCGGAGTAAGTCCAGACGATATCGTCGCGCGACAGCGTCTTTTTAAAGTGCGCGTTGTAGACGTTCAGCAGGTAGTTGATCTCTTTATCATCGATCGCCACCTCTTTTGGATCGCCGTTGTACTCGACGTCGGTGGTGCCGATAATCGAGAACTCATCCATCCACGGGATGACAAACACGATGCGTTTATCTTCGTTTTGCAGGATATAGGCCTGCTTCTGGGTGTGCACGCGCGGCACCACGATATGGCTGCCTTTGATCAGACGGATGCCATACGGCGAGCGCAGATGCATGCCTTCGTCGAAGAAATGTTTCACCCACGGGCCGGTGGCGTTAACCAGGCCGCGCGCGTGCCAGGTGAATTTTTCGCCGCTATCGATATCTTCCGCTTCCACCACCCACAGGCCGTTTTCGCGTTTTGCCGAGATAGCGCGGGTGCGGGTGCGAACCTCGCCGCCTTTACGTACCACCATCTGGGCGTTGGCAAGAACCAGACGCGCATCGTCGACCCAGCAGTCGGAATATTCGAAACCGCGCACGATTTCCGGCTTAAGTACCGATTCCGCGCCAAAGCGCAAACCGGTCGAGCCCGGCAGGCTGGTGCGTTTGCCGAGGTGATCGTATAAAAACAGACCGATACGAATCATCCACGCCGGGCGCAGATGCGGGCGATGTGGTAAGCGGAAGCGCATCGGGAAGGCCAAATGCGGCGCCATTTTTAATAACACCTCGCGCTCCGCCAGCGCTTCGCTGACCAGGCGGAATTCGTAGTGTTCCAGGTAGCGCAGGCCGCCGTGAATCAGTTTTGAGCTGGCGCTTGAGGTGGCGCAGGCAAGGTCTCTCGCTTCCAGCATCAGCACGGATAAACCACGCCCGGCGGCGTCTGCCGCGATACCGGCACCGTTGATGCCTCCGCCTATCACAATCAGATCTTTGATTTCCACGCTCGCACCTCGTTCACTTTCGTTTAAGCTCATAAATGTTCGATATCGCTCACTATAGCAAACAAACGCGCTTTTGGTAACATCAAAAAAACATTTCAGAGTGATGCATGTAACATATTGGCGTTTATTTACCGTCTGACGGTACACTAGCGGGTAAAATCAGGGTCGGTCACCGCCCGTCATGAAGTGCAATAGAGAAGAGAACCATGGAACAATTTGAATGTATCAATGTAGAAGAAGCGCATCAGAAACTGCATCAGCAGAAGGCGGTGCTGGTCGATATCCGCGACCCGCAAAGCTATGCCATGGGGCACACGCCGGGCGCGTTTCATCTGACCAACGATACCCTGGGCGCTTTTATGCGCGATAACGATTTTGAGACGCCGGTGATGGTGATGTGCTACCACGGCAACAGCAGTAAAGGCGCCGCGCAGTATCTGCTGCAGCAGGGCTTCGAGAAAGTCTACAGCGTCGACGGCGGTTTTGACGCCTGGCATCGTCATTTCCCGGCGGAAGTTGCACACGGCTCGCTATAAGCGCGGTACGGTATATACTAGCCCCCTTTGTGTGGAATAAGCGATCCGCTGTATGTTAATGATTACCTCTTTTGCCAACCCGCGCGTGGCCCAGGCGTTTGTCGACTATATGGCGACGCAGGGGGTCATCCTGACTATCCAACAGCACACGCAGAGCGATGTCTGGCTGGCTGATGAAAGCCAGGCCGCGCGGGTGCAGGCCGAGCTGGCCCGTTTTCTCGAAAACCCGGCCGACCCGCGCTATCTCGCCGCCAGCTGGCAATCGGGGCATACCAATAGCGGATTGCATTATCAACGCTTCCCGTTTTTAGCTACCTTGCGTAACAACGCCGGGCCGTTTACGTGGGCGATTTTGCTGGCCTGTATCCTGGTCTTCATACTGCAAAACGTTCTGGGCGATCAGACGATGATGATCTGGCTTGCCTGGCCCTACGATCCTTCGCTGAAATTCGAAGCCTGGCGCTATCTTACCCATGCTTTCATGCACTTCTCGCTGATGCATATTCTGTTTAACCTGCTATGGTGGTGGTACCTCGGCGGTGCGGTGGAGAAGCGCATCGGTAGCGGCAAACTGGTGGTGATTACCATTATCAGCGCTCTGCTGAGCGGATTCGTCCAGCATCAGGTTAGCGGCCCGTGGTTCGGCGGTTTGTCTGGGGTAGTCTATGCATTAATGGGCTATGTCTGGCTGCGCGGCGAGCGCGACCCGCAGAGCGGTATTTATCTGCAACGCGGTCTGATCCTCTTCTCTTTAGTGTGGTTAGTGGCAGGATGGTTTGATGTTTTCGGCATGTCGATCGCCAATGGCGCGCACGTGGCGGGCCTGGCAGTCGGGCTGGCAATGGCGTTTGTCGATACGCTAAATGTGCGAAAACGAACGTAGAGATTCCCAGGGATATTTCATGAAACAAACACAACGTCATGACGCGATTATCGAGCTGGTAAAAAAACAGGGATACGTCAGTACCGAAGAGCTGGTGGAGCAGTTTGCCGTCAGCCCGCAGACTATTCGTCGCGATCTGAATGATTTAGCGGAACAAAAAATGATCCTCCGCCACCACGGCGGCGCGGCGATGCCTTCAAGCTCGGTCAACACCTCGTGGCACGACAGGAAAGCGACCCAGACGGCGGAAAAAGAGCGCATCGCGCGGAAAGTGGCGAGCGAAATACCCGACGGCGCAACCCTGTTTATCGACATTGGCACGACGCCGGAAGCGGTGGCCCATGCGTTGCTCGATCATAATGACCTGCGGATTGTGACCAACAATCTCAACGTCGCGAATACGCTGATGGTGAAAGACGATTTTCGCATTATCCTCGCCGGTGGTGAGCTGCGTAGCCGCGACGGCGGGATCATCGGCGAAGCGACGCTCGATTTTATCTCCCAGTTCCGCCTCGACTTCGGCATTCTTGGTATTAGCGGTATTGATAGCGACGGCTCGCTGCTGGAGTTTGATTACCATGAAGTGCGCACCAAGCGGGCGATTATCGAAAACTCGCGCCACGTGATGCTGGTGGTGGATCACTCGAAGTTTGGCCGTAATGCGATGGTGAACATGGGCAGCATTAGTATGGTCGATGCGGTTTATACCGATATCATGCCGCCCGCAGGCGTGCTGAAGGTGATTAAAGACAACAACCTGCAGCTGGAGCTGTGCTAAACGGCGTTATACGCCGTATCCCATCATTTTGAGCAACCGCTGGGCATGCTGAACGGCATCCTGGCGGTGCGCGACGCCCAGTTTCTGATATAGATTGCGAATATGCGTTTTAATCGTGGTGGCCGCGACATCCAGTTCGCCGGCGATCTGCTCGTTGCTGTAACCGGAATAGATAAGCCCTAACACCTGCCACTCGCGCTGGGTCAGCGGACTGGTGCGGATAAGCTCCGGCACTTCCGGGTGGTTCAGCAGCCGTTCGACGAAGCTCTCGTCGAAATGGGCGAATTTATGTCGATGATGCTGGTTAATATCGCGCAGGATACGCTGGGCGCGGTGCTGCTCCAGCTCCGGCAGCGTATTCAGTTGAATCAGTTGGCGCAGCTGCTGGGCCATGGCTTCGCCTTCAATCACGAAGTGGTTGATAAAGCCGGTGCGGTTAGCGAGGGTTAAAGCTTCCATTAACACTTTTTGCGCCTCGCCCTTGCGCTCCGCCTGCCAGTACAGCTGGTTCAACAGTAGCAGGTTACGGTTGATATCGCTCATCAGCCGCAGCGAGCGGGCATTTTCATTTAACTCTTCCAGCACCATTTCGGCGGAATCAAAATCACCGAGCAGGATCTGTGCGCGGGCAATGTTGCGCCACTGGCTTTGCAGGAAGTGGTTATTGGCGAATTCAGGTTTCGGCGTCTGGCGCAGCCAGTTGGCCGCTGCGGTTTTATCACCGGTCATCTGCCAGTAGATCACCCGCACTTTGTCGGCGTTAGAGACCCAATCGCTGTGATAGTGGCCGTTGCCCAGCAGATTTTCCAGGCGGTTTAATAAGCTGCGGGCGTTGTCGAGATCGCCGCGCGCCAGCGAGCACTGCACCATCAACGCCAGGCACTGCAACTGCTGCTGCGGCTGGTAGTTTGCCAGCACAGCGATGCCGCTGCGGGCACTTTCTTCTGCTTCATCAAGACGCGCCCACGCCCACAGCAGCTGCGCGCGGATGCGCAACAGGAACTCATGCATCGGCAGCTGTTCAAGATGCTGATCGCGGATAAGCTGGAAAGCTTTATCCTGAATCTCCCATGCCGCCTGCAGGAAGCCCTGGGCAAACAGAATCTCGCTCTGCTGGATCATGCTCCACAGGGCGTAGTGCCAGACGTCATGACGGCGAGCCATCTGTTCTGTTTGCTGCATCACCGCCAGCGATTTGCTCAGGTGGCCTTTGCAGTGCAGCACTTCGCCGTGAACGGAAGTGGCGACGATGCGGCTGTAATAGCTCGCCAGCGGCAGTTCATCCAGCGCCACCATTGCCAGACGCTCGGCTTCGTCCTGATCGCCGGCGTTGATTGCGACCTGCGCGCGCAGGGCGTTGAAATCGCCGTGCATCGCGGTATCCATTTCGACATCCATCTCCTGCTCGGCGCGGGCCAGCAGGGTATTCACTTCGCTATAGCGATGCTGGCTCTGCATCAGCCAGGCCTGTAACAGGATCAGCCGCGGGTTTTCCAGCAGGTTCGACCACGGCAGCGCCGCCAGCGATTGTTCCAGCAGACCCAGCTCACTATGGTTGAACATGCCCCAGGCGTGGTTGAGCAAAATATCGCGCAGCATGGCGGCATCGCCAGCGGCAAGCGCATGATGGATGGCTTCGGTGGGGAACCCCTGCGCCATCCACGCTTCGGCGGCGGCGCGGTGAATTTCCGGTAGCTCGGTGGCCATTTCCCACTGACAGCGCTGGCGCAGGAAGTTGCCGAATAGCGGGTGATAGCGGAACCACTCGCCGGAGTCATCCATCCGGTGCAGGAACAGCCCCTGACGTTCGATCTCTTCCAGTTGCATCTGGCCGTTCTCTTCGCCGGTGACGCGGACGATAAGCGCGTCATTCATCGAGCGCAGCAGCGAGCTTTTTAACAAGAAGCTGCGGGTACGGGCATCGACGTTATCCAGCACTTCATCGACCAGATAGTCGGAAAGGTGGCTGGCGTTAATCCCGGCGAGACGACGGGCGGAGTGCTGGGCTGAGGTGTTTTTCTGCCGGGCGGAGAGGGCGATGAGCTGCAGGGCGGTGGCCCAGCCGGCGACGTCATCGCACAGGCGACTGCTGTCATCGGCTTCAATGGGGGAGGCGAGGCGGCAGTCAAAGAACTGTTTCGCCTCCTGATGAGTAAAAGCCAGCTGTTGGCTGCCGATTTCCAGTAACTGCTCGCGCACCCGTAGGTTGGCGATCCCCAACTGCGGCAGGTTGCGCGACAGCACTACCAGCGTCATGGTCTCTGGCTGATGGCGCAAGAAGAAGCGCATGGCATCGTGGATTACCGGATTGGTGATCAGGTGATAGTCATCAATGACCAGGTACAGCGGGCGCTGCCAGTCGGCAAGCTCAATAAACAGCTGCGCAAACAGCGACGGCAGGCTGGCGTACTGGCGCTTTTGCACCATGGCTTCGCTGGCGGCGCAGTGGCCGCCTGTCGCCTGTTGAATCGCCGCAATCAGATAGCTGGCGAAGCGCTCTTGTTGATTATCGCCTTCATCGAGCGAAAACCAGCCAAGGTCATGCTTACCCGAAGCCCACTGCGAAACGAGCGTGGTTTTGCCGTAACCTGCCGGGCTGGTCACCAACGCGAGACGATAATTGTTCGCGCCGGAAAGTTTCGCCAGCAACCGTTCGCGAACCACAGTGTGTTCAAGACGGGATGGACGACTTAATTTTGACGGAATCAACATAGTTCACTTTTTCGCTGTGCAAGAAAGGGATGGGGATTTTTTTTGCGCTTCGTAATTAATGACTCCTAAGGTCGGCGATAATGAAAGTTATTGCAAGTTATGTCCAAAATTGATGCTCTTGAATTTGCTCTCGGTCACAATTTCTCGCTTCGGTTTTTAATTAGCTTTAAACCGGTACCAGTACGCGCCATGCCTCGGTTTACGACGGTTTCGTCCGGGACGAAATTACTTTACACAGTGTTTTTCGTAGTTGATTGTTTTTATTAAATTATCGTCAGTGGATTCTTAGGGTTAATCTATTTCACGTATTTTTGTCATGGCATCTTTTTATTCTGTCAGTGGTTTGTTTTTTATTTCACGATAATGGTACGAGCGAATTTTGCCTGGCGATATGAATTGCGCTGTAACAAATTTGCCGTTCGTTGCGCTGGCGAAATTATTGTTCTACACGCGCAATAAGGCGGCGAATTCCCGACGACGAGCTAACGTTAAAGTGGCCGCGATCACAATTTTCGCTCATCCCCGCTACTCCTCCCTGTCTAATCCCCCTCGGGAGGAGGCAGCGGCATCAGGAGGTCGGCACACTAAGGCTAACGTTTTAGTAAAGGACCAGGATTTCTTATGTCACAGACTTCTTTTAACCAGGCTCAGTTTCAGGCTGCACTGACGCGTCAGTGGCAGCGTTTCGGTTTATCGTCAGCCGCAGAGATGACCCAACGCCAGTGGTGGCGCGCGGTCAGCGGCGCGCTGGCGGAGCTTTTGGCGGCGCAACCGGCGGCGGAAGCCGTTAAAGGACAGCGCCACGTTAACTACATTTCGATGGAGTTCCTGATCGGTCGCCTGACCGGTAATAACCTGCTCAACCTGGGCTGGTATGAAGGAGTGAGCGAGACGCTGAAGGCGTACGACATCCAGTTGACCGACCTGCTGGAAGAAGAGACCGATCCGGCGCTGGGCAACGGCGGCCTGGGCCGTTTGGCGGCCTGCTTCCTGGATTCTATGGCCACCGTCGGCCAGTCGGCGACCGGTTACGGCCTGAACTACCAGTACGGTCTGTTCCGTCAATCCTTCGCTGACGGTCAGCAGATGGAAGCGCCGGATGACTGGGGACGCGGCAGCTATCCGTGGTTCCGCCACAACGAAGCGCTGGATGTGCAGGTGGGTATCGGCGGTAAAGTCAGCAAAAGCGGCGAATGGCAACCGGCTTTCGTGATTACCGGCGAAGCCTGGGATTTACCGGTGCTTGGCTATCGCAATAACGTCGCGCAGCCGCTGCGCCTGTGGCAGGCGAAACATGCCCATCCGTTCAACCTGACCAAATTCAACGACGGCGATTTCCTGCGCGCGGAGCAGCAAGGTATCGACGCCGAAAAATTGACTAAGGTGCTGTATCCGAATGACAACCATCTGGCGGGGAAAAAACTGCGCCTGATGCAGCAGTACTTCCAGTGCGCCTGCTCGGTGGCCGATATTTTGCGTCGTCACCATCTGGCTGGCCGCAAGCTGCATGAGCTGGCGGATTATGAAGTGATCCAGTTGAACGACACCCACCCGACCATCGCTATCCCGGAACTGCTGCGCGTGCTGCTTGATGAGCACCAGATGAGCTGGGACGATGCGTGGGCCATCACCAGCAAAACCTTCGCTTACACCAACCATACTCTGATGCCGGAAGCGCTGGAGTGCTGGGATGAGAAGCTGGTCAAGGCGCTGCTGCCGCGCCACATGCAGATAATCAAAGAGATTAACGACAGATTTAAACTGCTGGTGGAGAAAACCTGGCCGGGCGATAAGCAGGTGTGGGCGAAGCTGGCGGTGGTCCATGATAAACAGGTTCGCATGGCCAACATGTGCGTGGTGAGCGGCTTTGCGGTGAACGGCGTCGCGGCGCTGCACTCCGATTTGGTGGTGAAGGATCTGTTCCCGGAATATCACCAGCTGTGGCCGAACAAATTCCATAACGTAACCAACGGTATTACGCCGCGTCGCTGGATTAAACAGTGTAATCCGGCGCTGGCTGCCCTGCTCGATAAGACGCTGAAGAAAGAGTGGGCCAACGATCTCGACCAGCTGATCAAGCTGGAGAAGTACGCCGACGATGCCAAATTCCGTCAGGTTTATCGCGACATTAAGCAGGCGAATAAAGTGCGTCTCGCTGAGTTCGTGAAGCGGCGTACCGGTATCGACATCAACCCGCAGGCGATTTTTGATATCCAGATTAAGCGCCTGCACGAATACAAACGCCAGCACCTCAACCTGCTGAATATTCTGGCGCAGTATAAAGAGATCCGCGAAAACCCGCAGGCCGACCGCGTACCGCGCGTCTTCCTTTTTGGCGCTAAAGCCGCGCCGGGCTACTACCTGGCGAAGAATATTATTCTGGCGATCAACAAGGTGGCCGAGGCGATCAATAACGATCCGCTGGTGGGAGATAAGCTGAAAGTGGTCTTCCTGCCGGATTACTGCGTATCGGCGGCGGAAATGCTGATCCCGGCGGCGGACGTCTCCGAGCAGATTTCCACGGCGGGTAAAGAGGCCTCTGGTACCGGCAACATGAAGCTGGCGCTGAACGGCGCACTGACCGTCGGCACTCTTGACGGCGCCAACGTTGAAATCGCCGAGCAGGTTGGCGAGGACAATATCTTTATCTTCGGCCATACCGTGGAAGAAGTTAAGGCGTTGAAGGCGAAAGGCTACGATCCGCTGAAATGGCGCAAGAAAGATAAGCTGCTGGACGCGGTGCTGAAAGAGCTGGAAAGCGGTAAATATAGCGGCGGCGACAAACACGCCTTTGATCAGATGCTGCATAGCCTGCTGCAAGGCGGCGATCCGTACCTGGTGCTGGCTGACTTTAGCGCTTACGTCGCGGCGCAGAAGCAGGTAGACGAACTGTATCGCGACCAGGAAGCCTGGACCCGTGCGGCGATCCTCAACACCGCGCGCTGCGGCATGTTCAGCTCCGACCGCTCTATTCGTGATTATCAGCAACGTATCTGGCAGGCAAAACGCTAAGGACAGGCCTATGGAGAATAAACGCCTTGATAATGCCGCGCTGGCGGCGGGGATCAGCCCCAGCTATATCAACGCGCACGGCCAGCCGCAGTCGATCGCGGCGGCCACCAAACAACGTTTGCTGGATGCTATGCATCGTACTTCTACTGCCGCGAAAGCGGCAGTAGAACCGCTGCCCAGCGTCAAGGTTTTTACTCACGGTAAAAAAATGCAGTTGCCGGTAGCGGGAAGCGGCGCGTTTCACTGGCTGCTGACGACCGAAGAAGGTAAGCAGTATCAGGGTGAGACGCGCGGCGGCGAAACGCTCGCTTTGCCTGGGCGATTGCCGACGGGCTATCACACCCTGACCCTCACGCGGGACGGCGAACGCTGGCACTGCCGGGCGATCGTCGCCCCGGCGCGTTGCTACGAACCGCAGGCGCTAAAAGAGGGCAAAAAGCTATGGGGCGCCTGCGTCCAGCTCTACACCCTACGTTCTGAGAATAACTGGGGCATCGGCGACTTCGGCGATCTACGCGCCATGCTGCCGGAAATCGCCCGTCGCGGCGGCGCGTTTATCGGCCTCAACCCGATTCACGCGCTCTATCCGGCGAACCCGGAGAGCGCCAGTCCGTACAGTCCGTCCTCGCGCCGCTGGCTTAACGTCATCTATATCGACGTTAACGCGGTGGAGGATTTCCAGCGTAGCCCTGCCGCGCAGGCATGGTGGCAGCTTGCGGAAACCCAGCAGGCCTTGAAGGCCGCGCGGCAGACCGCTGATGTCGACTATACCGCTGTCACCGCGCTGAAGCTGACCGCGCTGCGTCTGGCGTGGGCCGAGTTTTCTACGCGTGAAGATGAGCAAATGGCGGAGTTCCGTCAGTTCGTGCTGCGCGAGGGCGAAAGTCTCTACTGGCAGGCGGCGTTTGATGCGCTGCATGCCTGGCAAAGCCGTCAGGATCCGATGCGCTGGGGCTGGCCGGCATGGCCGGAAGCGTATCAGAGCACGAGCAGCCCGCAGGTGAAAACCTTCTGTGCGGAGCATGCCGATGAGGTGAGCTTTTATCTATGGCTGCAGTGGCTGGCATATACGCAGTTCGCCGCCTGTTGGCACACCAGCCAGCAGGACGGGATGCCGATTGGCCTGTATCGCGATCTGGCGGTCGGCGTCGCCGAAGGCGGATCGGAGACGTGGTGCGATCGCGAGCTGTATTGCCTCAAGGCTTCCGTCGGCGCGCCGCCGGACATCCTCGGCCCGCTGGGACAGAACTGGGGCCTGCCGCCGATGGATCCGCATGTAATGGTTGCCCGCGCCTACGAGCCGTTTATCGAACTGCTACGGGCGAATATGCAAAACTGCGGCGCATTGCGTATTGACCACGTGATGTCGGTGCTGCGTTTGTGGTGGATACCGTATGGCGAAACCGCCGACCATGGCGCCTATGTGCAGTATCCCGTGGATGACCTGCTGGCGATCCTGGCGCTGGAGAGCCAGCGGCACCGCTGCATGGTCATTGGCGAAGACCTCGGTACCGTACCGGTTGAAATCGTCGGCAAGCTGCGCAAAAGCGGTGTTTACTCGTATAAAGTGCTCTATTTCGAAAATGGCCCTGATAAAACGTTCCGCGCGCCGAAGGCTTATCCACAGCAGTCGATGGCGGTCGCAACGACCCACGATCTCCCGACGCTGCGCGGCTATTGGGAGAGCGGCGATTTGACGCTCGGGAAGACGCTGGGTCTGTATCCGGATGAAGTGGTGCTGCGCGGCTTATATGCCGATCGCGAACAAGCAAAGCAGGGGTTGCTGGATGCGCTGCATCGGCACGGCTGTTTGCCGAAGCGCGCTGGACATAAAGCCTCGCTGATGGCGATGACCTCAACGCTCAATCGCGGGATGCAGCGCTACATCGCCGACAGTAACAGCGCCCTGCTTGGGCTGCAGCCGGAAGATTGGCTGGAGATGGCTTCGCCAGTCAACATCCCGGGCACCAGTACCGAGTATCCCAACTGGCGGCGTAAGCTTAGCGTGACGCTCGAGCAGATGTTTGCCGATGCGCAGGTGAATAAGCTGATTAAAGATCTGGATAAGCGCCGCAAAGCCCGTTAATCCAGCGAGAATTCCCCGGTGGCGCTGCGCTTACCGGGGCTACGGTTGAGAGCCGAAGAACAAAAAAGGAACGAGGATTACACCACCATCCCCAGGACCGTAGGTCGGGTAAGCGCAGCGCCACCCGACAAAAACGGCACCGCGGGTAGCCCGGATAAGGCGCTTTGCGCCGCTATCCGGGAAACGAAGAACAAAAAAGGCCGGGGCGCATGATGCGCACCCGGCCTTTTTTATCTCAGGGAACGAAGGTTACACCACCATCCCCAGCAGCAGACAACCAACCAGGCCGCACACGGAAATGATGGTTTCCAGTACCGACCAGGACTTGATGGTCTCGCCAATGGTCAGGTTGAAATACTCTTTGAACAGCCAGAAACCTGGATCGTTCACGTGCGAGAAGATAACGCTACCGGAACCCACGGCGATAACCATCAGCTCCGGGCTAACGCCGGTGGTGGCAATCAGCGGCGCGGCGATACCACCCGCGGTGATAGCGGCAACGGTAGCTGAACCCAGCGCAATACGCAGCACCGCAGCGATAGACCACGCCATAAACAGCGGTGACATATTGGATTCGTGCATGATAGAGGCGATGTACTTATCCATGCCGCTATCCACCAGCACCTGCTTGAAGGCGCCGCCGCCGCCGATGATCAACAGCATCATGGCAATGATTTTGATAGAGGAGGTTAGCGTATCGTTGATCTGCTCCATGGAACGGCCGCGGTTCAGGCCGAAAGTGAACAGCGCGATCAGCACCGCAATCAGGGTCGCCATTACCGGATCGCCGAAGAACTCGGCCACCGGCAGGAAGGCGTGGCCCTTCGGCAGAACCATCTCGGCAACGGCGCGCATCGCCATCAGGATCACCGGTACCAGAGAGGTCCAGACGCTGACGCCAAAGCCCGGCATCTCTTCTTCAGTGAAGGTTTTCGGGTTGTGCAGGCCTTCCGGGATCGGTTTATCAATACCTTTCAGGAAACGGGCGAAAACCGGGCCGGCGAGAATAACCGTCGGGATAGCCAGAATTGTCCCGTAGAGCAGCGTTTTGCCCATATCGGCGTGGAAAATTGTCGCGATAGCGGTCGGGCCCGGGTGTGGCGGCAGGAAACCGTGGGTGACGGAGAGCGCCGCGGCCATCGGTACGCCAACGTACAGCAGCGGGATACGCGCGGAAGCGGCGATGGTAAAGACCAGCGGCAGCATCAGCACGAAACCGACTTCATAGAACAGGGCGAAACCGACGGTGAAACCGGTCAGTACAACGGCCCATTGAATATGTTTTTTACCGAATTTATCAATCAGGGTAGTGGCGATACGCTGCGCGCCGCCGCAGTCCGCCAGCATTTTACCGAGCATAGCGCCGAAGCCCATGATCAGTGCGAGGCTGCCGAGCGTGCCCCCGACGCCGTTTTTGATGGATACGATGACTTTATCCAGAGGCATACCCTGCATTAATCCGACGGCGAGCGCCACCAGAACCAGAGCGATGAAGCCGTTCATTTTGAAACGGATCATCAGCAACAATAACAGGGCAACCCCGATAGCTACGATGACTAATGGCATGATTTACCTGGCCTTAACTTGTTATGGGTAACGTTAAAGTCTGAACATCTACAGTATCCGTTCCACAGAGGAACAAGGATGTCTTGCACCGTAAAGCTGGCTTATTCCTGACCCAGAGAAAGGATAGCTGGCTATTTTTTTGTCGGTGGTGCTTGCTGTGGATGATACGGGTAACATGTGAGCTTTGAGAATGCCCTGCGCGGGGTAAATTTTAAATATGAGACTTAAGTCATACTCTCTGCCGGGTTTTTGCCGTGATGGCTAGTCAGAAATGTTGTGCGGTAACATGCTGAAGGGAGAAGTCGCCCGGCAAACGGATTGTTGCCGGGCGAGAGGGGGAAGCTTAGTAGTAGGAGTGCTCGCCGCGCTGGTGTTCGGTCAGATCGCGCACGCCTTTCAGCTCCGGGAATTCGTTCAGCAGCTGCTTTTCGATCCCTTCTTTCAGGGTCACATCGACCATTGAGCAGCCGTTGCAACCGCCGCCGAACTGCAGGATAGCCAGACCGTCTTCGGTGATTTCCATCAGCGAAACGCGACCGCCGTGACCGGCCAGCTGTGGGTTGATCTGCGACTGCAGCAGGTACTCCACGCGCTCCATCAGCGGGGCATCGTCGGAAACCTTACGCATTTTGGCGTTCGGCGCTTTCAGCGTCAGCTGGGAACCGAGCTGGTCAGTGACGAAGTCGATTTCAGCATCTTCCAGATAAGGTGCGCTGAGTTCATCAACATACGCGGTCAGCTGTTCAAATTTCAGCGCCGTGTCGGTGTCTTCCACCGCATCCGGTGGGCAATAGGATACGCCGCACTCAGCGTTTGGGGTGCCGGGATTAATCACAAATACGCGAATTTGCGTCCCTTCTTCCTGATTTGCCAGCAGTTTGGCAAAGTGCGCTTGTGCAGCATCGGAAATACGGATCATAGCGTTGGCCTAATAGTTGACTATTTTACTGGGTTATAATACGCCCATCAGCGGGGGTCTACAAGGTACGGCACAAACACCATACCTGAACCGTCGCGGCGCCGTTTCGCAAAAGCAGGCGGGAAATCTCGGCGACGGTGCTTCCGGTTGTGACGACATCATCCACAATGGCGATATGGAGGCCCCGAACGGATAATTCAACCTGGAAAGCATTTTTCAGGTTCTGCTTACGTAATCTGGCGCTTAACTGATGCTGCGTTGCGGTACGCCGGCTTCGCGTCAGCGCATCGCCGCGCCAGGCGCAGCCCATCCAGCGCGCCAGCGGGCGACATAGCGCCTCGCTTTGGTTAAATCCCCGACGCCAATGACGGCGCTGCCACAGCGGCACGCTGACAATCCGATCCACTGGCGGCAGCCCGCAATTAAGGCGCAGGCGTAAAAGAAGCAGTCGCGCCAGCGCCGCCGCGAGTTCCGGATGACGGGCAAACTTAAACTGGTGTACCAGCCCGCTTAGCGGTGGGGCATAGCTATTCACCGTCACCAGCCGCTGCCAGGGCGGTGGTTTTTGCAGGCAGCGTCCACAGGGCAAGGCGGGCGCCAATGCCGGTAAACCGCACTGCGGGCAGAGCGATGGCGTGACGAGCAGCGAGGCGGTGCAGCGAGAGCACATCCCCCAGTGAGCCATGGCCAGCGGCATTTGGCATAGCCAGCATAAGCTGTGTGCTGTTAGCATAATTCCCCTCATAGTGATGGAAAGAGAACAGTAACTGATGAATGACATCTGGTGGCAAACCACGGGCGAAGGAAATTGTCATCTTGTGCTGCTGCACGGCTGGGGGCTGAATGCCAACGTATGGGATTGCATCACGCCGGAACTGGCTACGCATTTTACCCTTCACCTGGTGGATTTACCGGGCTATGGCCGCAGCGGTGGTTTTGGCGCCTTAACGCTTGAAGAGATGGCGCAGCAGGTCGTTGAAAAAGCGCCGGAGCAGGCTATCTGGCTTGGCTGGAGCCTGGGCGGGCTGGTAGCGAGCCTGGTGGCGCTGCAGCACCCGCAACGCGTGCAGGCGCTGGTGACCGTCGCTTCTTCGCCGTGTTTTGGCGCGCGCGACCAGTGGCCGGGGATTAAACCGGAAGTGCTGAGCGGCTTCCAGCAACAGCTGAGTGAAGATTTCCAGCGTACCGTCGAGCGTTTTCTCGCCCTGCAAACCATGGGCACCGAAAGCGCGCGCCAGGACGCCCGGGCGCTGAAAAGCACCGTTCTGTCGCTGCCGATGCCGCCTGCTGAGGTTCTCAACGGCGGGCTGGAAATCCTCAAAACCGCCGATTTGCGTCAACCGCTCGCCGCGCTGACCATGCCGTTTTTGCGCCTCTATGGCCGACTGGATGGGCTGGTGCCGCGTAAAATCGTTCCTCTGTTGGATGAGCTGTGGCCGCAAAGTGAGTCTGTTGTCTTCGAAAAGGCGGCCCACGCACCGTTTATTTCGCATCCCCAGCCATTCTGTGAGCCTCTCATCGCGCTGAAAAACCGGCTGAATAATTATTTTTAGCGCTGCGTGGTAAATCATCAGGATCGGGCAATACTTAGGTTGTTGCGGTGGTTGATTATTTCGTTTTTGCCGCCGCAAACTAAAAATAACAACCTTATGGAGAGTAAAGGCTATGAAACTTGTTACAGGTATTGTTGCATCTCTGGTGATAGGCTCCCTCTCTTTTGGCGCGTTCGCGGCGAAAGAGATTCAAAAAGATGAAGTCGCGAAGATGAATCTGACCAAGGTCGGTAGCATCACGACTTCCCGTACCACGTCGCCGATGGACGCGAAGCGCGATCTGTCGAAGAAAGCGGATGAGTTGGGTGGTAAGTACTTCGTAGTGATTGCCGGCGAGAAGAACGAGAAGACGGTTCACGCGAACGCCGACGTGTATAAGTAAATCAGGTGCTCCCCGGATAAGGAGCTAGTCGCTATCCGGGGATATCCATTCAGCGCAAAGACCACCACTCCCGCAGGCAGGCTTTCCCTTCCGGGCAGCTTTTACAGCTGCCGGAAAGGCAGCCATCGGCATCTTCGATCATCTTGACCGCTTTTCCCATTGCTTCCAGGCGGCTTAACATGGCGTCGATCAGCGGCCGTGGCGTATGCAGGCGGGCGCTCAGCTGTGCGGCTTCCATGCGCCCCTGCAGGGCCAGCATATCGCGAACGTCAATTAACGATGCCATGATGATTGCTCCTTAGTGGCAGTCGCCGGCCGGACTCTGGCAGCAGGACGTCGGGGTTTTACGCGTCGCCAGCAGGGAAACATCCACCCGGCTACGCGCCCGACGCAACAGGCCAAAGACCACGACGTTAAACAGAATTACCGCCAGAATACACACCAGGCTGTAGCGCGGGTGTTGGCTAAAGCTCACGGTCTGGTAGTACAGCGTCGATAGCGAGTAGGCGATATTCAACCCCCACAACACCGAGAACATCATCCAACCGCGGCTGGACTCACGGGCAATCGCTCCCATCACGGAAATGCATGGAATATAGAGCAGGACGAAGATCAGGTAGCTGTACGCGGCGGCGGCGCTGCCGAATTTACTGCCCATCACCCCCATGGCGCCGGTTTCCATTTCGCCGTCGCCTTTGCTTGCTTCAATCGGGTTCGCCAGCACGCTCAGGCTAAAGGTGTCTTTCAGCCCCTGCCAGGTTTCATCGACGGCGGCTAACAGCTCGTCGCCAAGGCTAAACTCCTGTGGGTTAAACTCTTCATTCTGGATATCTTCCGCGGTGTAGAGGGTGTTCAGCGTACCGACCACCACTTCTTTCGCCATCGCGCCGGTAAACAGGCCGACGGTTGCCTGCCAGTTATCTTCGTGCACGCCAATGGGCTTAAACACCGGGGTAATCACTCGGCTAACCGAAGCCAGCGCCGAGTCGTTGATGTTATCGACCACTTTGCCGCTGAGCGAGAAGCTGTTCAGCGCGCTGAGGAAAATACTGACAATCACAATGACCTTACCGGCGCGCAGGACGAAGCCTTTCAGGCGCTGCCAGGTCTGGATAACCAGGCTCTTGATGTGCGGTACGTGATACACCGGCAGCTCCATCACGAACGGCGAGGCTTCACCGCGCATAATGGTGTATTTGAGCATCAGGCCGGTGAGGATCGCCATCACGATGCCCAGTACGTACAGTGAGAAGACCGCCAGCGCGCCGTTCTGGCCGAAGAAGGCGGCGGCAAAGACCGCGAAAATCGCCAATCGGGCGCCGCAGGACATAAACGGCGCCATCATGATAGTCATCAGCCGTTCACGCGGCGCATCCAGCGTACGGGCGCCCATAACGGAAGGCACGTTACAGCCAAAACCAACGATCAGCGGCACGAAGGATTTCCCCGGCAGGCCTAACGCCTGCATCAGGCGGTCCATTACGAAGGCCGCGCGCGCCATATACCCGGAGTCCTCAAGGAAAGAGAGGAACAGGTACATCATGCCGATTTGCGGCACCAGTGGTAGCACGGTATTGATACCGCCGCCCAGCCCTTGCGCGAGGAACACGGTCAGCCAGTCCGGGAAGTGCAGAGTGTAGCCCAACCACTGAATGCCGTGGATGAAGATAGCCACCGAGCCGGCGTCGAAAATCGGCTGCAGGGCGCCGCCGATGTTGATAGCCAGCAGGAACATCAGGTACATCACGAACAGGAAGATCGGTAAGCCGAGGAAGCGGTTAAGGATAATTTTATCCATCGCCGTGGTGAAGCGGCTTGGCTCAGCGGTCAGGGTGTTACTGACGGCATCGCATACCGCGGCGATACTTTGATAGCGGGCATCGGCGATATACAGCGCCGGATCGTCCATCTCGCCGCTCAGGTTGGTCAGCGCCAGATCCAGTTTGTCGGCGGCGTTGCCGGCAAAGGCGCGGCTATAAATATCGCCTTCCAGCATCTGCAGCCCCAGCCAGCGGCGCTGACGCAGCGGCATATCAGCAGGCATCGCCTGCGCCAGCATATCGGCTTCGCGCTGCAGGGATTGCGGATAGTGCACCAGTTCCAGCGGCTGATTTTGCTCATGGCGGTCAAGCGCCATTTTCAGCGCTTCGATGCCGCGACCGCGGGTGGAGACCAGCGGAATCACCGGGCAGCCGAGACGGGCCGCCAGCGCGTCGACGTCGATGCGGATTTGCTGTTTTTCGGCAATATCGAGCATGTTTAGCGCGACGACGCAGGGAATACCCAACTCCAGCAGCTGCAGGGTCAGATAGAGGTTACGTTCCAGGTTCGAGGCGTCGATGACGTTAATCAGCAGGTCGGCATCGCCGCTGAGAATATAGTGACAGGCAATTTGTTCATCGAGCGATGTTTGCGAGGAGATGGTGGTCAGCGAATAGGTGCCCGGCAGGTCAACCAGAGTAACCTGGTGGTCGGTGGTGGTGAAGGCGCCTTCTTTACGCTCAACGGTGACCCCCGCCCAGTTACCCACCCGCTGGCGCGCGCCGGTTAGCTGATTAAATAACGTTGTTTTGCCGGAATTAGGATTACCAATTAAACCAACGGTTAATTTTTTCATTTTTCAGACTCTTAGTGCCGGGTCAGGTGTTATTGCGCAACCGCTTCCAGTTCAATTAACGCGAGGTCTTTTTTACGTAATACCAGGCTCACGCGCCGGGTCTCAATATGAATAGGATCGCCCAGCGGCGCCACGCGCACGACATGAAACGAAGAGCCGGGCAACATTCCCAGGGAGAGCAGTTTCTGCCGATAAGCCGGGCTAATATCGCGGGAAAAACCGGTGATTTTCCACGCACTATCAGGAGTGAATTGCATAGGGCCTACTTGTTATCGCTAACCGAAAAGAGAATTTCCAGGCGCGGCTATTAAAGCGGCGCTGGGGACTATAGCCAACGAAGAAGAATAAAACGTCATTGATAACGATGATAATGAGAATGGTTTGTATCATCAATACATGGCATGGATAATAAATGCGTTTTTCATAGGTATTTGCTTATTTTTTGATATGACGCAAGAACCCTGTTGTAGCCAAAAATAAGTCAAAAATTAATTTATTCACTTAATGTTTAATAAAGGTTTCATTAGTTAACAGAATGAAACTTTATAAATTTCGAACTTATTGAAAGGTTACTGGAATATATTAATCGAGGCTCAGGCATTAAAAAGCGGAAAATTGCCCCTCGAAGAGGGGCAGGGAAGGATTAGCGTTTTTTGCCCATCGCGGCCGCCAGCGCATCCATCATCGCGCTGTTGCCGGCTGGTTGAGCATCGCGACCGCGCGGCTTCGCCGCTTTTGCCGCCGGGCGGTTACCCTGCGGGCGATCGTTGCCGCCGCCGCGGCGCGTGTTGCTGTCGCCCGGTTGTTCATCGAGGCGCATCGTTAACGCGATGCGTTTACGCGGCAGGTCCACTTCCATCACCTTCACTTTGACGATATCGCCCGCTTTGACCACGGTATGCGGGTCTTCAACGAACTTATTCGACAGCGAAGAGATGTGGACCAGGCCATCCTGGTGCACGCCGATATCGACGAAGGCGCCAAAGTTGGTGACGTTGGTGACCGCACCTTCCAGAATCATCCCCGGCAGCAGGTCGTTCATCGTCTCAACGCCGTCGGCGAACTGAGCGGTTTTAAACTCAGGGCGCGGATCGCGGCCCGGTTTTTCCAGCTCTTTGATGATATCGGATACCGTCGGCACGCCGAACTTATCATCGGTAAAATCAGAGGCTTTCAGGTTGCGCAGCTCGCTGCTGTTGCCCATCAGATCTTTCAGCGCCTGCTGGGTAGCGGCCAGAATACGCTCGACCACCGGGTAGGCTTCCGGGTGAACGGTTGAGGCGTCCAGCGGGTTGTCGCCGTGGTTAATACGCAGGAAGCCGGCGCACTGTTCAAAGGCTTTTGGCCCCAGACGGCTTACCTTCAGCAACTGCTGGCGGTTGTGGAACTGGCCGTTCTCGTCGCGCCAGGCGACGATATTCTGCGCCATCATGCGGGTCAGGCCCGCGACGCGGGTCAACAGCGCCACCGAGGCGGTGTTAAGGTCGACGCCAACGGCGTTTACGCAGTCTTCTACTACCGCATCCAGCTTACGCGCCAGCTGCGTCTGACTAACGTCATGCTGATACTGACCGACGCCGATTGATTTCGGATCGATTTTCACCAGCTCGGCCAGCGGATCCTGCAGACGGCGGGCGATAGAGACCGCGCCGCGTAGGGAAACATCGAGGTCCGGGAACTCCTGCGCCGCCAGTTCGGAAGCCGAGTAGACCGACGCGCCGGCTTCGCTGACGATCACTTTCTGGGCGGTCACTTTCGGGAACTGCTTTTGCACGTCGAGGAAGAAACGCTCGGTCTCGCGGGAAGCGGTACCGTTGCCGATAGCCACCAGCTCAACGTTATGTTTCTCGCACAGCGCCGCCACCACGACGGCGGCTTTAGCCGCCTGGCCGGTATGCGGGTAGATGGTATCGGTGGCCACCAGTTTGCCGGTGCCGTCGACTACCGCCACTTTGACGCCGGTACGCAGGCCTGGGTCAAGTCCCATGGTGGCGCGCAGGCCGGCAGGCGCGGCCATCAGCAGGTCATGGAGATTACGGGCGAATACGTTAATCGCTTCGTCTTCCGCGCGTTCGCGCACGGTGCCCATTAATTCGGTTTCGAGGTGCATCAGCACCTTGATGCGCCAGGTCCAGCTGACGACGCCTTTGCGCCAGCTGTCCGCCGGGGCGTTATTCAGGCGCAGGCCGAGATGATCGATAATGATCTGCTCGCAGTGGCTCTCTTTCGGTGGCTCATCAAACTGCGGGTCGGCGTTGAGCGACAGCTGCAGCACGCCCTCATTGCGCCCGCGGAACATCGCCAGCGCGCGGTGCGACGGCACGGAAGCGATCGGTTCATGGTGGTCGAAGTAATCGCGGAATTTAGCGCCTTCTTCTTCCTTGCCGCTGACGACGCTGGCCACCAGATGGGCGTTTTTCCACAGATAATCACGTACTTTCGCCAGCAGGGCGGCGTCTTCCGCGAAGCGTTCCATCAGGATATAGCGCGCGCCGTCGAGAGCGGCTTTGCTATCCGCCACGCCTTTATCGGCATCGATATAGTTTGCCGCTTCGGTTTCCGGATCGTGGGAAGGCTCATTCCACAGCAGATCGGCCAGCGGTTCGAGACCGGCTTCAATGGCGATTTGCCCGCGGGTGCGGCGTTTAGGTTTGTACGGCAGGTAGAGATCTTCGAGCTCGGTTTTGCTGAGGGTGGCGTTGATGGCTTTTTCCAGCGCTTCGCTGAGCTTGCCCTGTTCGCCGATCGATTTGAGGATCGCCTGGCGGCGATCTTCCAGTTCGCGCAGATACCCGAGGCGAGTTTCCAGATTACGCAGCTGCGTGTCATCCAGACCGCCGGTGACTTCCTTACGATAACGTGCAATAAACGGCACGGTGTTCCCTTCATCAAGCAGGCGAACGGCAGCTTCTACCTGTTCGGCTCTGGCCTGAAGTTCACCCGCAATAATGCGGCAGAGCGAATCATTCATCATCGGTTTTATTCATCATTAGGGTCAAAAATCAGGGGATAGTTATACGGGCTGCCAGGCTAAAATGCCAGCCGCGACCGGGTTCTCTCGGAATGTTCCGGCGCTATTTCACGTATTCAATTTCATTGACGTACCAGCTGGCTTCGCCCGCCGGAGTGTTAACGATAGCCAGGTCGCCCACCTCTTTCTTCAGTAAAGCGCGCGCCATTGGCGAATCGATGGAGATATAGTCTTTGCGGCCGAAGATTTCATCGTAGCCGACAATGCGAAAGCGCTTGGTATCGCCATCGTCGTTCTCGATCTCCACCCACGCGCCGAAGAACACTTTGCCTTCCTGCTGCGGGGAATAATCGACGATTTTGAGATTTTCCAGACACTTGGTGAGATAACGCACCCGGCGGTCAATTTCGCGCAGGCGCTTTTTATTGTACTGATAATCGGCGTTTTCACTGCGGTCGCCAAGACTCGCCGCCCAGGTCACTTTCTTGGTGACTTCCGGGCGCTCTGTACGCCACAAGTAATCCATCTCTTGCTTCAGTTTTTCATACCCTTCACGGGTGATCAGCGGCGTTTTCATCTGTGGTTCATCCAAAATAATCTCGTCCCGCCGTACCTTAACCAGCCGTTTCGGCAAGGTAAAGCGCCAGGCGCAGAAATCACGGCTACTGGCTGCGGGTAAAAATGGTAATCACCTGATCAATATGATTTTTCATTGCTTTCTTTGCCGCACGGACGTCGTGGGCCTCAATGGCTTCAAGGATCGCGCGATGCTCCTGTTCCGAGCGATGCGGCATATCGTCCGGGGTGTAATGGCGCTGCAGCATGCGGAACATACTGCCATAGCGGTGGCCGAGCAGGTGGCCGATGATAAACGCGTACGCCGGGTTGCCGCTGGCCTGAGCGATACGGATATGGAACAGGCGGTCGCCGGGATGGGTGGTCGAACCGGCGCGGTTATCGCGACAGTTTTGCTCAAAGGCCTCGCGGATAGCGGCCAGCTCTTCGGGGCTGGCGTGGCGTGCCGCCAGCGCGGCAGTTTCCGGTTCGATTAACAGGCGCGCCTGCAGCAGAGAAAAGGGCGGTAGTTCGGCGTTAAAATCGAGGTCTATGTTGAGTTCGTCGTCGATCTCCGTCCACTGGTCGCGACCGGCCTGCGCCATCACCGGCTCTTTGGTGGCGACGAGCGGCGTTTGCGATTTGACGATTACCCCGTTGCCGACGCGCACGTCCACCAGGCCAATCACCTCCAACGCAATCAGCGCTTCGCGCACCGATGCGCGGCTGACGTTCAATTGCTGGGCTAAATCTCGCTCAGACGGAAGACGACTGCCGGGCGGAAATTCGTTGTTCTCAATTAATCGCTTGAGTTGGTCTGCTATCTGTCTGTAAATCCTTGGGTTTTCCAGTCTGGTAATCGGCATGTTTCACCTTTGCTCATGCGATAGACAGTGATAAAGCGCACAAATATTGGCCAGCACACTTGAGTGTTTGTTAGTCGAGTGTAATTAATTGGTTAACCAATGTGCCGTTTGTGGCCGTTTTTGCAACATCTAAGCTTCACGATAGCGGGTTATGCCTGACTTGTCATGCGAAAGGTCAGGCCTTTGACTACCACCAATGGCCTGACCATTAGTCCTTTAGACCAGGGGAGAGAAATGGAACTAACCGGAAAACGCGTTCTGATTACCGCCGCAGGGCAGGGGATTGGCAATAGCTGCGCGCGGCTATTTGCCGCCGCCGGCGCGGAAGTGATTGCCAGCGATATCAACATTGCCGGATTGAGCGATATCCCCGGCGTACAGCCGCTGAAGCTGGATGTCACCCGCGCGGATGCGATTGCCGCCGCCGCGGAAACGCTGGGCCCGCTGGATGTGTTGTTCAACTGCGCCGGGGTGGTACATAGCGGCAGCATTCTTGAATGTAGCGAGCGGGAGTGGCAGTTCGCCCTCGATCTGAACGTCACCGCCATGTTCCACACGATTCGCGCCTTTTTGCCGGCGATGATCGCCCGCGGCGGCGGCTCGATTATCAACATGTCATCGGTGGCTTCCAGCGTGAAAGGAGTACCTAACCGCTTCGCCTACAGCGCCAGTAAAGCGGCGGTCATTGGCCTGACCCGCTCGGTAGCGGCGGATTTCGTCACCCAGGGCATTCGTTGTAATGCGATTTGTCCGGGTACCGTCGATTCACCTTCCCTACGCGGACGTATTGCCGAGCAGGCGCGCGAGCAGGGGCTGAGCGAAGAGGCGGTTTATGAGGCGTTTGTCGCCCGCCAGCCCATTGGCCGCATCGGCAAGCCGGAAGAGATCGCCCAACTGGCGCTGTACCTGGCTTCCGACGCCAGCGCCTACACCACCGGCACGGTGCAGATTATTGACGGCGGTTGGAGCAACTAACCGCGCGGCGCTTTATTTCACTATCAGGAAAACGCATGAAATTACTTCGTTTTGGCAATCCCGGCAGCGAGCGTCCGGGCGTACTCGATAACGACGGCCGCTTGCGCGACCTATCGCAATATATTAGCGACCTGCGCGGCGACGCGCTGCTGCCGGAGAGTCTGGCGCGTCTGCGCCAGCTGGATCTCTACAGCCTGCCGCTGGTTGAAGGCAATCCGCGTATTGGCGCCTGCGTTGGCGGTATCGGTAAGTTTATCTGCATCGGCCTGAACTATGCCGATCACGCCGCGGAGACCGGCGCCGATATTCCGCAGGAACCGGTGGTATTCAGCAAGTGGACCAGCGCGGTGGTCGGGCCTAACGACAACGTGATTATCCCGCGCGGTTCGCAAAAGACCGACTGGGAAGTCGAATTAGGGGTAGTGATTGGCAAAGGTGGGCGCTATATCGACGAGCGCGACGCCATGCAGCACGTTGCTGGCTACTGCGTGATTAATGACGTCTCCGAACGTGAGTATCAAATCGAGCGCGGCGGCACCTGGGATAAGGGCAAAGGCTGCGACACGTTCGGGCCGACCGGCCCCTGGCTGGTCACCGCTGATGAAATCCCCGATCCCAACGCGCTTAACCTGTGGCTGGAGGTCGATGGCAAGCGCTATCAGGACGGCAACACCCGCACCATGATTTTCAAAGTGCCCTATATCATCAGCTACCTGAGCCGCTTTATGAGCCTGCAGCCGGGCGATGTCATCTCCACCGGTACGCCGCCGGGGGTGGGTATGGGCCAGAAACCGCAGCCGGTTTATTTACGCGCCGGCCAGACTATTCGTTTGGGCATTGAAGGGTTGGGCGAACAGCAGCAGCTGACCGTGGAGGACAAACAATGACGCAAATTACCGCCCTGCGGGTAGAGGATATTCGTTTCCCCACTTCGCA
The DNA here is from genome assembly GCF_040062085.1 of Klebsiella sp. JN_Kp122. Classification (NCBI taxonomy): domain Bacteria; kingdom Pseudomonadati; phylum Pseudomonadota; class Gammaproteobacteria; order Enterobacterales; family Enterobacteriaceae; genus Klebsiella; species Klebsiella sp. JN_Kp122. The sequence continues at coordinate 15,281 of NZ_JBEAHW010000019.1, read as the reverse complement.
GCAGTTGGACGGCTCCGATGCGATGAATCCCGACCCGGATTACTCCGCCGCCTACGTGATCCTCGAAACCGACAATCCTAAGCTCACCGGTCACGGGTTGACCTTCACCATAGGCCGCGGCAACGAAATTTGCTGCGCGGCGATTCAGGCGCTGGAGCATTTAATCGTCGGCGAGCAACTCGAGACGATCGCCGCCGATATGGGCGCCTTCTGGCGGCGCTTTACCAGCGATAGCCAGCTGCGCTGGATTGGCCCGGACAAAGGGGCGATTCACCTGGCGACCGGCGCGGTGGTCAATGCGGTGTGGGATCTGTGGGCGAAGGCCGAAGGCAAACCGGTCTGGCGACTGGTCGCCGATATGAGCCCGGCCGAGCTGGTGCGCTGTATCGATTTTCGCTACATCACCGACTGCATTACCCCGGAGGAGGCGCTGCGCCTGCTGGAAAGCCGTGAGGAGGGCAAAGCCCAGCGTCTCGAACAGCTACAGGCGCAGGGTTATCCGTGCTACACCACCTCAGCGGGCTGGCTGGGATACGGTGATGAAAAACTGCGTCGTCTTTGTCAGCAGGCGGTTGATGCCGGTTTCTCGCATATCAAGCTGAAGGTCGGGCGCGACATTGAAGATGACATCCGCCGCGTGCGCATCGCCCGGGAAGTGATTGGCCCCGAGCGGAAATTGATGATTGACGCCAACCAGGTATGGGAAGTGGACGCCGCCATTCCATGGGTCAAAGCGTTGGCCTTCGCCAACCCGTGGTTTATCGAAGAGCCGACCAGCCCGGATGATATCGAAGGCCACCGCAAGATCCGCGAAAACATCGGCGCGGTGAAGGTCGCCACCGGCGAGATGTGCCAGAACCGGATTATGTTCAAACAATTCATTATGCGCGGCGCGATTGACGTGGTGCAGATCGATGCCTGCCGGTTAGGTGGCGTCAACGAAGTGCTGGCGGTGATGCTGATGGCGGCGAAGTACAACCTGCCGGTTTGCCCGCACGCCGGCGGCGTCGGACTGTGCGAATACGTCCAGCACCTGTCGATGATTGACTACCTGTGCATCGCCGGTACCCATGAAGGGCGGGTGATTGAGTTTGTTGACCATCTGCACGAGCACTTCTTGCACCCTTGCGAAATCCGCGGCGCAGCTTATATGCCGCCGCAGGCGCCGGGCTACTCGATTGAAATGCATCAGGCTTCTATCGAGCAGTACCGCTACCGTGGAGAAGCGCATGTTGCGCATTGACGCCCACCACCACTACTGGCGCTATCAGCCACAGGATTACCCGTGGATTGATGACGACATGCCGCAACTGCGCCGGGATTTTTACCCCCCGCAGCTCCAGCCGCTGCTGGCGCAGCACCGGCTCGATGGCGCGGTGGTGGTGCAGGCGCGTCATGATGAAAACGAAACCGCCTGGCTGGTGGCGCAGGTTTCTCAGGCGGTTGGCGTATGCGGCGTAGTGGGCTGGCTGGATATTACCGCCGCGGATCTCGAGGACAAGCTGACGCAGTGGCGCGACCAGCTGTGCGGGTTGCGCCATCAGGTGCAGGATGAAGCCGATCCGGCAGCGTGGCTTGAGCGCGAGGCGGTCTCGCGAGGAATGCAGCAGTTGCAGCGCCAGGGCTATAGCTGGGATCTGTTGGTTACCCATCGTCATCTCGCGGCGGCGGCACGCTTTGCCGCCCGCCACGATGATCACTGGCTGGTACTCGACCATTTCGGCAAGCCGGATATCGCGCGCGGCGCGGCCTACTGGGCTGAACAGGCGCGGCCGCTGGCGGCGCTACCGCACGTGGCGCTTAAGCTTTCTGGTCTGGTGACCGAGGCCGCGGGCGGATGCTGGACCGAGCAGCAACTGCTGCCTTTCTTCGACGCCGCGCTGGAGCTGTTTGGCCCGCAGCGGCTGATGTTTGGTTCCGACTGGCCGGTATGCCTGCTGGCGGCGGAGTACCGCCAGGTTTACCAGCTGTGCGAAACGGCGCTGGCCCCGCTGACGGAAACGCAGCGGTCAGCTATCTGGGGCGGCACTGCCTGTCGGGTTTATGGTTTAACGGAGGCGAAGCGTGGATCTATTTCTTAAAGACAAAGTGGTTATCGTCACCGGCGGCGGCTCGGGGATCGGCGCGGCGGTAACGCAACTGCTGGCGGAAGAGGGGGCGGTGCCGGTCATCGTCACTAACGCCCAGCCAGAGCAGGGGTTTATGGATAGGCTGAAGCAAATCGCGCCGCAAAGTGAGCTGATTATCGCCGACCTGTGCCAGGAGGCTGAATGCGCCAGGGCGGTGAGCCAGGTGCTGGTGCGCTTTGGTCGTATTGATGCGCTGGTGAATAACGCCGGAGTGAACGATGGCGTAGGGCTCGAGGCCGGGCGTGAGGCGTTTCTCGGATCGCTTGAAAAAAACCTGATCCACTACTATCAGATGGCCCACCTATGCCGCGAAGCGTTAGAGGTGGCGCGGGGGGCTATCGTCAATATCGCCTCGAAAACCGCGCTCAGCGGCCAGGGCGGCACCAGCGGCTATACCGCGGCGAAAGGGGCGGTGCTGGCATTAACCCGTGAATGGGCGGTATCGCTGCGCGAGAGCGGCGTGCGGGTCAACGCGGTGGTGCCGGCAGAAGTGCTGACGCCGCAGTACCAGCGCTGGATAAATACCTTCCCTGACCCGCAGCGGCAGATGGCGGCGATTAACCAACGCATCCCGTTGGGCAAACGCATGACCACGCCGGAAGAGATCGCCAATACCGTGGTGTTTCTTATCTCCTCGCGTGCGTCGCACACTACCGGGCAGTGGCTATCGGTGGACGGCGGATATTTGCATCTCGATAGGGCGCTGTCATGAGCGTTACCGCCGCGCGGCGGCGACTGTGTCAGGCGTTGGATTTGGTCGATTCGGCGGAGAAAATTGCCGAATACCAGCGTCTGCATGAACGTATCTGGCCGGAAGTCGCCGGGCATCTGCGCGCCCATGGCGTGCTGGATATGGAGATTTACCGGCTTGGCACGCGGCTGTTTATGGTGATGGAGGTCGCCGGGGATTTCGATGGCGAACGCTTTGCTCAGCACAGCCTGAACCACCCGGTCATTCAGCGCTGGGAAGCGCTGATGTGGCAATACCAGGTTCCCACCCCCTGGACGCCGGCAGGCGAAAAATGGGTGTCGATGGAGCGCATATTCTCTTTGCAGGATCAATAAAACAACTCTGTACTCTACTGAGGATCTCACCATGCTAGTGAATAAAACGGCGGAGCCGCTGGCGGCCCGCGCCGGGGCGACCCCTAATCTGCGCTGGGCATTTATGCTGGTCACCAGCCTGTTCTTTATGTGGGGGCTCTCTTACGGCCTGCTCGATGTTCTCAATAAACATTTTCAGGAGACCCTGCACGTCACCAAAGCGCAGTCCGGTTTACTGCAGGCGGCCTATTTTGGCGCCTACTTCCTGGTGGCGCTGCCCGCCGGCTACTTTATGGATAAACGCGGTTATAAAGCGGGGATCCTGGTCGGCTTGTGCCTGTATGCGCTTGGCGCGCTGCTGTTTGTGCCGGCGGCGAGCGTGAATAGCTTTGCGCTGTTCCTGTTCGCGCTGTTTGTGATTGCCTGTGGATTAGGTTGTCTTGAGACCGCGGCGAACCCTTATGCGACGGTACTTGGCGATAGTAAAGGCGCCGAGCGGCGGTTGAATCTGGCGCAGTCGTTTAACGGACTGGGGCAATTTATTGGCCCGCTGATCGGCGGCACGCTGTTCTTTTCAGCTACTCAGGGCGATACCGGCGATCAGAGCTCGGTAAAAATCACCTATGTCGCTATCGCCGTGCTGGTGCTGGCCATCGCGTTGCTGTTCCGCCGCACGCCGATGCCGGATATTCGCGAAGAGGAGGGCAGTCAGCAAGAAGCGGCGCAGGGGCTGTGGCAGCATCGCCACTTTACCGGCGGGGTTATCGCCCAGTTCTTTTATGTTGCCGCGCAGGTCGGCGTGGGTGCGTTCTTTATCAACTATGCGACCGAGCACTGGCATGGCGTGACAAACCAGCACGCTTCCTATCTGCTGTCGATTGCGATGATTAGCTTTATGGTCGGTCGTTTCTTCAGTACCTGGCTGATGGGGCGGGTGCAGGCGGCGACGCTGCTGATGGTGTATTCGTTGGTCAATATCGTGCTCTGCGGTCTGGTGATGATGAGTATCGACGGCGTGTCGGTGGTGGCGCTGATTGCGGTCTTCTTTTTTATGTCGATTATGTTCCCGACCATTTTCGCGCTGGGCGTTAAAAATATGGGCAGCCATACCAAACGCGCCAGCTCGTTTATGATTATGGCCATCGTCGGCGGGGCGATTATGCCTTACTTTATGGGGGCGCTGGCCGACCGCTACAGCACCGCGCTGGCCTATGGGTTGCCGCTGCTATGCTTCCTGGTGGTGCTGTGGTACGGCATGAGCCAACGACGCGCGTAAGCGGCAAAATTAGCTAAAAAGGCGGAGGAGACCCTCCGCCTTTTTCTTTTTTGTCGCGCCGGTGGTAAATTTTGCTCAGAATGACGGGTTTACCCTAAATAATTCGAGTTGCAGGAAGGCGGCAAGTGTGTGAATCCCCAGGAGCATAGATAACTATGTGACTGGGGTGAGCGCACGCAGCCAACGCACGTGCAACTTGAAGAATGACGGGTATAAATTGCTGTTTAATATGCTTTGTAACAATTTCGACTAGAATATATACCAGATTTGGCTGGTCGTATTAGCGTGGGTTTTTAAGAATACGCACTAACGATTGCAGTGAACCTTTGGGAGTACAAACAATGCAAGAGAATTATAAGATTCTGGTTGTGGATGACGACATGCGCCTGCGCGCGCTGCTGGAACGTTATCTGACCGAGCAGGGCTTCCAGGTTCGTAGCGTGGCGAACGCTGAACAAATGGATCGCCTGCTGACCCGTGAATCCTTCCACCTGATGGTGCTGGATCTGATGCTGCCGGGCGAAGATGGTTTATCTATCTGCCGCCGTCTGCGTAGTCAGAGCAACCCGATGCCGATCATTATGGTGACGGCGAAAGGGGAAGAAGTGGATCGTATCGTGGGGCTGGAAATCGGCGCCGATGACTACATTCCTAAACCGTTTAACCCGCGTGAACTGCTGGCCCGTATCCGCGCCGTGCTGCGCCGCCAGGCGAACGAGCTGCCGGGCGCGCCATCGCAAGAAGAAGCGGTGATCGCTTTTGGCAAATTTAAACTGAACCTCGGCACCCGCGAGATGTTCCGTGAAGATGAGCCGATGCCGCTCACCAGCGGTGAGTTCGCGGTATTAAAAGCGCTGGTTAGCCATCCGCGTGAACCGCTGTCCCGCGATAAGCTGATGAACCTTGCCCGCGGCCGCGAGTACTCGGCGATGGAGCGTTCCATCGACGTACAAATCTCCCGCCTGCGCCGCATGGTGGAAGAAGATCCGGCGCATCCGCGCTACATCCAGACCGTTTGGGGACTGGGCTACGTCTTCGTGCCGGACGGTTCTAAGGCATGAAGCGCGTGCGTTTTTCGCCGCGAAGCTCATTTGCCCGCACCCTGTTACTGATCGTCACCCTGCTGTTCGTCAGCCTGGTGACGACCTATCTGGTGGTGCTGAATTTCGCGATCCTGCCGAGTCTGCAGCAGTTTAATAAGGTGCTGGCATACGAAGTCCGTATGCTGATGACCGATAAACTGCAGCTGGAAGACGGCACCCAACTGGTGGTTCCGCCGGCGTTTCGCCGCGAAATTTACCGCGAGCTGGGGATTTCGCTCTATTCCAATGAGGCGGCGGAAGACGCAGGGCTGCGCTGGGCGCAGCATTATGAATTCTTAAGCCAGCAGATGGCGCACCAGCTTGGCGGGCCGACCGAAGTGCGGGTTGAGGTCAACAAAAGCTCGCCGGTGGTGTGGCTGAAGACCTGGCTTTCGCCGAATATCTGGGTGCGGGTGCCGCTGACTGAAATCCATCAGGGCGATTTCTCGCCGCTATTCCGTTATACGCTGGCGATAATGCTGCTGGCCATTGGCGGCGCGTGGCTATTCATCCGTATCCAGAACCGGCCGCTGGTCGATCTGGAGCACGCCGCGCTGCAGGTCGGACGTGGGATTATTCCGCCGCCCCTACGCGAGTACGGCGCGTCGGAAGTGCGTTCGGTAACCCGCGCCTTCAACCATATGGCCGCCGGGGTCAAACAGCTGGCGGATGACCGTACGCTGCTGATGGCCGGGGTCAGCCACGATTTGCGCACGCCGTTGACGCGGATCCGGCTGGCGACGGAGATGATGGGCGAACAGGACGGCTATCTTGCCGAGTCGATCAATAAAGATATCGAAGAGTGCAACGCCATCATCGAGCAGTTTATTGATTACCTGCGCACCGGCCAGGAGATGCCGATGGAGCTTGCGGATCTCAATGCCGTGTTAGGCGAAGTGATCGCCGCCGAAAGCGGCTACGAGCGGGAAATCGCCACCGATCTGCAGGCCGGAGAAATTCCGCTGCGCCTGCATCCGCTATCGATTAAACGCGCGCTAGCCAATATGGTGGTGAACGCCGCTCGTTACGGTAAGGGCTGGATTAAAGTCAGCAGCGGCAGCGAAGCCAGCCGTGCCTGGTTCCAGGTGGAAGATGACGGCCCGGGAATTAAACCGGAACAGCGCGAACATCTGTTCCAGCCGTTTGTGCGTGGCGATAGCGCCCGTAGCACCAGCGGCACCGGGCTGGGGCTGGCGATAGTGCAGCGTATTATCGACAATCATAACGGTCGCCTGGAGATTGGCACCAGCGAACGCGGCGGCCTGCTGATCCGCGCCTGGCTACCAATTCCGGTGCATCGCGCGCTGTCGCCGGCGAAGCCTGCGAAAGAGAGTTGATTAGCGTATAAAAATAAAAAAGCCGGGCATCGCCCGGCTTTGTTGTCTCTGTGACCTGATTAACGCTTCGGACCGGCCGCAACCAGCGCAGCGCCGGCCGGGGTATCGGTATATTTCTCGAAGTTCTCAATAAACAGTTTCGCCAGCTGATCGGCTTTCTCCTGCCACTGCTCCGGAGAACCGTAGGTATTACGCGGGTCGAGGATATGGGTATCGACGCCCGGCAGCTCGGTTGGGATCTGCAGGTTGAACATCGGCAGAGTGAAGGTTTCGGCGTTATCCAGCGAACCGTCGAGGATAGCGTCGATAATCGCGCGGGTATCTTTAATTGAGATACGTTTGCCGGTACCGTTCCAGCCGGTGTTGACCAGGTAAGCCTGGGCGCCGGAAGCCTGCATGCGTTTCACCAGCACTTCAGCGTACTGCGTCGGGTGCAGCGACAGGAACGCGGCGCCGAAGCAGGCGGAGAAGGTTGGGGTCGGCTCGGTGACGCCGCGCTCGGTACCGGCCAGCTTGGCGGTAAAGCCAGACAGGAAGTGGTACTGAGTCTGGTCAGCGGTCAGGCGTGAAACCGGCGGCAATACGCCAAAGGCGTCGGCGGTCAGGAAGATAACCTTGGTGGCGTGACCGGCTTTCGACACTGGCTTAACGATATTTTCGATATGGTCGATCGGGTAGGAGACGCGGGTGTTCTCGGTCTTCGAACCGTCATCAAAATCGATGGTGCCGTCAGCCCGTACCACGACGTTTTCCAGCAGCGCATCGCGGCGGATCGCGTGATAGATATCCGGCTCGTTGGCTTCCGACAGCTTAATGGTCTTCGCGTAGCAGCCGCCTTCGAAGTTAAATACGCCGTCATCATCCCATCCGTGCTCGTCATCGCCAATCAGGCGGCGTTTCGGGTCGGTGGAGAGGGTGGTTTTACCGGTGCCGGAGAGGCCGAAGAACACGGCGACATCGCCTTTTTCGCCGACGTTAGCGGAGCAGTGCATCGAAGCGATGCCCTGTAGCGGCAGCAGGTAGTTCATGATCGAGAACATCCCTTTCTTCATTTCGCCGCCGTACCAGGTGCCGCCGATGAGCTGGATGCGCTCGGTCAGGTTGAAAGCCACGAAGTTTTCGGAGTTCAGACCCTGCTCTTTCCACTGCGGGTTGGTGCACTTCGCGCCGTTCATGACGATAAAGTCCGGCTCGAAGGCTGCCAGTTCTTCTTCGCTCGGGCGAATGAACATGTTCTTAACAAAGTGTGCCTGCCAGGCGACTTCAGTAATGAAGCGCACGCTGAGGCGGGTGTCGGCGTTGGCGCCGCAGAAGGCGTCGACGATAAACAGGCGTTTGCCCGACAGCTGGTGAGTCACCAGGCCTTTCAGGTGCTGCCAGGTTTCCTGGGAGAGCGGCTTGTTGTCGTTCTTGCCATTGCCTTTATCAGACCACCACACGGTATCGCGAGTGGTATCGTCACGGACGATATATTTATCTTTCGGCGAACGGCCGGTGAAAATGCCGGTATCGACGGCGATGGCGCCAAGATTGGTTAATACGCCACGCTCATAACCTTCCAGTTTTGGGTCGAGCTCTTCCTGATACAGCGTATCGAAGCTCGGGTTGTGGACAATTTCCTGGACGTCATTGATACCGTAAGCCTTGAGATCCTGCGGGGTTAAACTATTAACGCGCATGTCACTGCTCCTTAGCCAATATGTACTGCTTTAAATTGTAGGGTTTCTTTCAGGGAATAGACCGCGACCAGGCTCATAGATTTACGTATCTCGACAAACGCCTTTCTTACGAAAAACACAGTGACTCCTGTCACGAAGTGCGCGTGATTATCTCAGGAAAACGGCCGCAGGTGGCGATAGATGTTTCCGAATGGTTAAAAAGTAATTAAAAAAACTGCTGAAATGTGAATGTAATCGCTTTCTTGAAAGAAAGTTACGTAACTCTTTCAGTGAAAATCGATTCAACACGCGGTCGAAATAGTTGACGCCAGGCGCGGCGGGCCAGAAAAACCCGGCAACGCCCGGCGAGAGGGGCAATTAGTGTACCTGCGGATCCGCCGGCGAGGCGTTATTGCGGATCTCGGCGATATCCATCGCGTTGAACAGATAATGATTACCGCAGTAGTCGCAATGCATATCAATTTCGCCTTCGTCGGCGAGGATGCTGTCGACTTCTTCATCCGGCAGCGTCTTCAGCGCATCGGCGCAGCGCTGGCGAGAACAGGTGCATTTGAACTCGACGTCTTGCGGGTCGTATACCGTCACCTCTTCCTCATGGTACAGGCGCCATAATACATCGGTCGCCGGCAGGGTGAACAGCTCTTCCGCCTTGATGGTCTCGGTCAGGGTCGCCAGATGCTCGAAGTCGTTAAGCTGCGCGTCCTGAGCCGGCATCACCTGCAACAGCATGCCGCCAGCCACCGCTTTACCGTCGTGCTCGCCGGTACGAATGAACAGTCGGGTCGGCAGCTGTTCGGAACGCTGGAAGTAATCTTCCAGGCATGCCGCCAGGGTATCGCCTTCCAGGCCAACAACGCCCTGATAGCGCTCGCCTTCCTGTGGAGAGATGGTAATGACCAGGTAGCCGTTGCCGACCAGCGTTTTCAGGTCCGCGCCTTCCGGGATTTCGCCCTGAACGCGAGCGACGCCGCGCAGCTGCTGCTGGTTATTGCCGTTGATCACCGCCAGCGAGAGCGGGCCGTCGCCCTGCAGCTGAACGGTAATATCGCCGGCGAACTTCAGCGTGGCGGTCAGCAGGCTGGTGGCGACCAGCAGCTCCGACAGAACGGTTTTCACCGGCTGCGGGTAGCTATGGTTGGCCAGGATCTGTTCCAACGTGTCCGATACGGTGACCAGTTCACCGCGCACGGCATAGTTTTCAAACAGATAACGATGTAATTGATCGTGTTGAGTCATAATCATCTCTCTTGCTGGCGGCAGCGCTATTCGCTGTCACCGTGTTTAAATCTCATCAGGTCGCGGCGCTCTTTTTTGTCCGGACGTCTGTCTGGGTGCGGCATCGTTAGCGCATTCAGCTTACGCGCCAGCGCCACTTTTTCGCGTTTCTCAATACTCTCCGCCGTCTCTTCGTACAGCATAACGGCTTCGCTGGCTGGCCTGCGTTGTTCGGTAACGCTTTTGACGATAACGGTACGCTCGTCGTTGCCCTGACGCAGAGTCAGGGTGGCATTCAGCTCGACGATTTTGCTCGGCTTACTACGTTGTCCGTTGTAGTGCACCTTGCCGCCTTCAACCATCTCGCGCGCGATGGCGCGGGTTTTATAAAAGCGGGCTGCCCAAAGCCATTTGTCCAGCCTGACGCTTTCTGCGGGCTTATCTTTCATGGCCTCTCCTCCGGAGTCAGGGAAGGGATCAGCCGCCGGTAATCGTTCACGCCGGGATGGCGGGTATACTGTTTTTCCGCCAGGCCTGAATCCGGATTGGTGACGCCCAGGCAATAACGAATGCCGAACTGCGCCGCCGCGTCCAGGATAGCCTCGCTGTCATCGACAAACAGCGTTTTGCGCGCATCAAGTCCGGTTTCTTCCGCCACCGCGCGCCACAGGCGCTGATCCTCTTTCGGATAACCAAATGTGTGGGTGGAAAGTAATAAATCAAGGTGCGCGTCCAGACCGGTGTGCTTGAGCTTCACCGCCAGATTATGCGGGTGCGCATTGGTCAACAGGATGCGGCGCTTGCCGCTGGCCCGCAGCGCATCAAGGAATGGCACGGTATCTTCCCGCAGTTTTGCCCGCGGCCCCTGCTCGCTGGTCATCGCACAAATATCCAAACCCAGTCGCTCGCTCCAGTAATCAAGACAGTACCAGTTTAGCGTATGCTGCACGGCGTGATACTCCTGATGCATTGCCGCTTTGGCTTCCTGCAGGTTGAGTCCGCGCGCGGCGCCCCAGGTTTCCGGGACCAGTTTTTGCCAGAAGTAGTTGTCGAAGGCGAGGTCGAGCAGCGTGCCATCCATATCCAGCAGAACGGTATCAACCTCCTGCCACGCGATATTGATTTGCATGGTGAGTCTCCAGCGAGGGGGGAAATGCGCGACAGGGTATCACACCCTGCCGCGTAGGAATTAATCTTGATGATCCGGGGAAGGGATGAGAACCGGATTCAGGCAGCTTTCATAATATTTTTGAATTTCTTCCATGCGCTGACGTTGGCGCTGATAGCGGCGGATCGCCTGCACGCCGTGCCACGACATACAGCCAAGCATCGCCAGCAGCAGCAGAGTGGTGCCAAGATAGCGCCACAGCCCGCTGCGATCGGGAATGCGGTGCAGATTGATATGCTGGGTGCCATTGGCGTCGGTATAAAGATTGGTGACAATCCCCTCCGCATGGAATGGTGTATGCATCAGCATACCCGCCAGACGCTGCAGCTCGCCCCACTGCTCGTGGGCGGGATAATCGTACAGGCTGATAGCCGGCCACGGCTGATTGACCAGTTCGCTGCCTTCATCGCTGGCGATCAGGAATCCGCCAGGGGCCGGGCTATTTAGCGCCTGCGCCGCGCGGGAGGTTTCACGCATCACAAACGGCGCGGTTGAGGTGGTCACCAGATTCTCCAGCGATTCGGCGCTCACCGGCCGCAGCAACACGTTTACCCCATCGAGCTTACCGGCAGTGGCGCGTTTGGTTAGCGCTTCCCAGTTGCGGGTATTGCCAAGGTTGACCAGCGCGTTCTTCAGACGCACGCAATCATCTTTCGCCGAACAGAGCTCGTTGGTTTTCAGCACGATATCGCCGAAGTCATCCAGCAGTACCATTCCTGATTTTTGAATTGCCGAACGTAATGCCGGGCTAACGTGTGAATCGTCGTCCGGGTCAGGATGCAACTGGCGCTGTACCGCCTGGACCAGCGCCGTGGCTTTACCGACGATATCGGACTCCGGCAGCGGCAGGGGAGGCGCGTCGTTCCAGATGATCTGCGAACAATCGAACGGCGTAAACGGTGAGGCTTCTTTCGCGCTCCAGGCGCCCGGCGTACGGATGTTGCACATTCCGGTACCTTTTAACTGCAGCGTGTCGCCGATGCGGACTTTCGCCTTCTCAAGCTGGCCGACGGTGGTGGCTTCGATGGTCTGCGCCCCCTTAAGCCAGGAGAGCGTGAATTTAAAGGGCATATTCAGCGGGACGCTAATCCACAGCATGATGACGACCAGCAGCGCGCCGGCGGCGATAATCGCGCTGCGTAGCCAGTACTGCAGCGGGAAGTTTTTCACTTCATCGTGCAGCGACAGGAAGCGCCCCTGGCGAACCACATGGCGGTTAAGATAAATATCAATATCGGTTTGCTGCCCCAGGTCCTGGGCGATCCACGGTTGCCAGTGGCGCGGATAGATAAGGTCGATAATCCCCAGCGAAATATTATTGACGTGTTCCTGATCGTTCTCGCCAAACAGTCCCCAACGTTTCGGCATTCCGCGCAGGCAGTGGATCTCGCGTAGCGAACCGGCCAGCGGCGGCGCATAGATGCCCCATAAGCCCGCTGCCAACAACAGTACGCCGCCGCCGAGCAGCCACGGCGCAAAGACGTCAGGGGAGATCAGGCAGCAATAGAACAGCAGGAAGGCTGCGACGATCATAATCCCTTCGCGCAGGCTGTCAGGACGGCTGAGAGCATGCTCTTCCTGAGTTTCCTGGCGGATGTTCAGCAGCTCGACCTGCTCGCTCTCCTCACCGCGAATCGACGCCTGGGTAGCCGATGCGCGTTCAAGCGCGTAGCTGCGGGCTTCCTGCGGATAGTCGCGCAAGGTGTGGTCATTGAGAACAATCACCAGCGGCAGGCTGTCGGTTGGGATCAGCGAGACGCTGTTCTCGTCGTTGATATGCTGTTCCCAGAACGGCGGCAGGTGAACCTCCACCGAGTCGAGGAAGTATCGCCATTTGTTGGGCTCATCAGACGAAATGCCATAGCGGGTGACGGCGCGGGTGACGGTATAAACGGTGTCGCTCTGCTCATTCAGTTTCAGGGCGACAGGCGCGACGCTGGCGCCGGTCGCCGGTACCTGTTGCGACTGGCTGAGGCCATCGAGATACTTTTCGACCGCCTGGCGTTCATCATCAGAAAGCTTGCGGGTCGTCGCGTCGCTAAAGGCTTGCAGTAAGGGGAGGCGACGACGTCTGGCATGAGATCGATACCACCACCCGATAAGCAAGACACAGAGTAGCAGAGCTGTGAAAAAGGTCAGAAAGGTGCCCATGCCCATCCCATCGTCATAGTAATTTTAATTGTTTATCGGCACATGTTGTCTAATGCAGGAAATTTTATTGTGCAATGCAGCAGCATGTAAGCTTATCAAAAACGGGAAAACTCAGGAATCGGTAAATTCTCAAAACAAATTCAACCTATTGACTTTTTTATCTTTATGAATCTTTGCATTGCAAGCAAAACGTTGCAACTATGTAAATTAGTGGCAATTTGGATTGCCGAAACCGTGCTGCGTATCGCACAATGACTTCTGTAATCACAGCATAGACCGATGACAATGAGCAAATCATTACAAAAACCCACCATTCTCAACGTTGAAACGGTAGCGCGTTCGCGTCTTTTTAATGTTGAAAGCGTGGACCTGGAGTTCAGCAACGGCGTGCGTCGCGTTTATGAACGCATGCGGCCCACCGCGCGTGAAGCCGTAATGATTGTGCCGATTGTTGACGACCACATTATTTTAATCCGCGAATATGCGGTCGGTACCGAATCCTACGAATTGGGTTTCTCCAAAGGGCTTATCGACCCCGGCGAGACGGCCATGGAAGCCGCCAACCGCGAGCTGAAAGAAGAGGTGGGTTTCGGCGCCCGTCAATTGACCTTCCTGAAGAAGCTCAGCATGGCGCCATCTTATTTCTCCAGCAAAATGAACATTATGGTGGCGGAAGATCTCTATCCGGAATCGCTGCCGGGCGATGAGCCGGAACCGCTGCCGCAGGTGCGCTGGCCGCTGTCGCAGCTGATGTCGCTACTGGAAGAAGAAGACTTCAATGAAGCGCGTAACGTCAGCGCGCTGTTTCTGGTGCGTGAATGGCTACAGGCGCAGGGGCGTTTGTAAGCGGCTAACATTGTTGTCGCCATCGTCAAAGCCATTTTCGCTGAAAGTGGCTTTGACTTAAACCTGCTGGAAACATTGCTGGCGCTTTACTGATGGTGAAGAAAACGAAAGTTATGCCAAACTTAGTACGTGAATAATTGAAGCGGTAATACAAGGAATAAGAACTAACATTACAGATGTCTTCCAGAAAAAACAGAATTTCTTCATCCATTCTATTGATAATGTTGGTTTTTGTAAGAAGAATGAATATGCGTTGCTTTCTTTTGTGATGAAAAGGATTTTTTTATTTTCTTTTAATCCCAGAAAGAAACGTGATACAGGATAAGCTCCAAAAAAACCAGTCATCGATTGGATGTTGTATAGCATTGGAAATTCAAGCTTGCTTGCTAAATAACTTTCTAAGATGGCACTATATTCTTTTCTGTGAGAAATGAATATGAAATACGAGACGATCATTAACAGGATGCCTATCACACAACAAATCAATAACGCATAGCTCAGGTATTGCATATTACTAGTATCCTGTTAATTCCAATATTTTTTTTGACGAGTACTCGCCAAACTTACCACCTATATATCCTCCGGCAAGACCCCCGATAATCGCGCATGGCAATGCCCCTGTTCCAGCTGTTGCTAGCCCTACGCCCACGCAAAGGGCTACTGCGCCGGTGGAGCCATAAGCACCTCCGGCTAAACCTAACGTCGTACTTGCACCAAATTTAAAATATTCTTTAAATGCTGTATTACCACATTCACTTTCTCTTCCAGTAGTACAAGATTTTATAACGTTATTTGTTGCCCCAGCAAACGAAAATGCAATGCCAATATATCCGCCATACTTTAAAAAACGGGCCGCTCTGGCAGCATTACCGGTATAGGTGGCATATCCAGGGATAGCACCTACTCCAACCGTTGACCATTCATGGACAATTGAACGACTGGATAGGTTTAATGCTCTTCGCATATCCTCATATGGTCGGAATTTGATTGAGTGTTTTGCTAAATATTTAATAATAGGTTTATTAACTAATATTTTAAGTTCAGCCAGTAGTTGATTTCTCTCAACAAAGAACTGTTGTCCTATAAGCGTACCTTGTGTCCGAAACTGATTTTGATAGCTGGCCTCTATTTTTTTTAGCGTGGTTTCTATAGCTTTGAAGTATTTTTCTCCAGCATCCCCGACAGCACCAAAAATTTTATCTCCTGCAGTCGTTATTCCGGCAATCATTCCATAGTTTCTTTGAAGAAAACTGGCCTCATCGGTACTGACTCCTACCAGATTGTTATTTACCTGTTGTTTGATCCTACCCATGAATAGTGGACACGGGACTAAGTGAGTAAACTCTCAATCGGA